>DYRK01000667.1 GCA_020718785.1 Desulfatirhabdium butyrativorans
TGTCCGCAGCAAATCCCGGGGAAAAAGCCAACAGCATGGATACAAAACTGAGCAGCACCTTCTGATAAACTGTCTTCACTGTGTTCTCCTTTCAAAATTAATGAAAATACCGTTGTTATAACTTATTCCTTTACTTCAGTTAATGCCGATTTTGCAGGGTGGGCAGAGCGCAACGGGATATTTTATAACTGCCTGATCTGCGCTCTGCCCACCCTACTGCTGTCCTCCTTTCAAAATCAATGAAAATACCGTTGTTATAAATTATAATTATAATAGTAATTCCGATTTCGGTTTTTTTCTTTGAAACGATTTCATTAATATATGCCGGGCTGATTGTCAAGTCAAAAGCATAAAAATGTTTTGAAATAATGCGGATATCCCGTCGTCAACCCAAGAACCTATCCCAAAATTATCTGCAAAGGGATGTCATTCTGAGCGCAGTGAAGAATCTCCGTACAGGGATTGAGGATTCTTCGCTGCGGGATTCTTCGCTGCGCTCAGAATGACAGCAAATCCGATTTTTGGGATAGGTTCAAGTTATAAAAAATATTTCAATATATTATTGAGCAGGACTGCCTGAAACTGCCTGATTTTTTTCAAAGCGCTTGTAAAGCAGAGAGATATCGGATATAAAGAACCCTGTCGGGCGACAAGCGGGTTCCCTATATCTGCCTTTCTCAATTTTTTCCTTATATAAGGAGGTCTTATGATACAGAATATGAAATTCAGAAACAAACTGCTGGTGACCATTATTCCTCTGACCGCGGTTTTCATCATCACGCTGGCAATTATTTCCTACAATGAAGCCTCAAAAGCCGTCCTTTCCCGGCAGGAAATTCATCTGCAGCAGATCGTTCGGAAAACCGTGGATGAACTGTCCTTATGGCTTGAGGATCGGGAAAGAGAGGCGGTTGCTCTGAGCCATGACAAATTCTTTATCGCCGCCTGCAAAGGAGAGCATCTTGAGGAAGCGCAGGAAAAACTGACTGCCCACCATAATTTTTCACCGTGTTATGAAACTTTGTTTCTGGCAGATACAAACGGGGTTATCCGTATCAATTCCACAAAGAAGGTGATCGGTCTGGATATATCAAAGCTCCCCGAATACGCGGTCAATGTGACCAAGGCTCAGGAAGGCCATGTCTGGACAGGAGATGCGGGAAAATCCCCTGCCAGCGGCAGACCCGTATCTCTGATTACCGCGCCGGTTTCGGAAAACGGAAAGTTTATCGGCATTCTGGGAACCCCCATCGAACTGAATAATTTTTCAGACAGTATGATCGTAAGGCAGAAATTCGGCGAAACCGGCTATCTGTATATGACCGACAGCAAGGGAAAAACGCTGGCGCACCCTGACAGAAAAAATATTCTGGAAACAAATATCTCTGATATGGACTTCGGACGTGAAATGCTGTCCCGGAAAAACGGCCGGATTTCATACCGATGGAACGGAAAAGATAAAATTGCCGCATTCCTTACATATACCCCGAAAAGCTGGCTGATTGCGGCATCGGCAGACAGCGACGAGTTTCTCAAACCGCTGAACCGTATCAAAATGATTTTCTTTGCGGCGACATTTTTGGCGGTGATTCTGATTTCTTTTATTATCTGGATGATAGCCAACAGCATTACCCGCCCCATAGGAGCTATTGTGGATATGGCATACTCGGTTGCCCGAGGCGATTTTCAGAAAGAAATACTGATTCAGGGCAAAGATGAGATCGGGCATCTGGCATCTGCATTTCACAACATGAGAGACACGATAAACAGCGTATTGAAAGAAAGCGATACGCTGATTCAGGCGATACGGGAAGGCAGACTGACCGCACGAGGCAATGCGGCAGCTTTTTCCGGAGACTGGAAGAATCTGGTGGTCGGACTCAATTCGCTCATTGATGCTTTTGTGACGCCTATCAACATGACCGCTGCCACAGTTGACCGGATTTCAAAAGGAGATATTCCGGAGAAAATCGGCGATGAATACAACGGCGATTTCAATGAGATAAAAAACAATCTGAATATGCTCATTGACGCCATGAATGAAACCGCACGGATAGCGGAAGACATTGCAGGCGGAAATCTGACGGCAGAGGTGAAAATGCGTTCTGAAAATGACCGGCTCATGAAGGCATTGAACTCTATGATAAACGGGCTGAAATCGCTGATGAAGGAAACCGATGATCTGATCCTTGCGGTCAGGGACGGCAAATTGGATATCCGTGGCAATTCAGACCGTTTTGAAGGCGGCTGGCGGAGACTGGTCGTAGGGATAAATTCGCTCATTGACGCGTTTGTTATTCCGGTTTACATGACCGCAGACTCGGTTGACCGTATTGCCAGAGGAGATATTCCGGAAAAAATCACAGAGAAATACAAAGGAGATTTCGACCGGATCAGAAACAATCTGAACCGCTGTATTGATGCAGTCAAGGGTTTGGTTGCAGAAACAGTAATGCTGACGAAAAATGCCTCGGAAGGCAGGCTCGGCATTCGGGGAGATGCAGAGAAATTCGAGGGCGACTATGCCGAAATCGTCAGAGGCATAAACAATACATTAGATGCAGTCATCGGTCCCCTGAATGCAGCGGCATCCTGTATGGACCGGCTTTCCGAAGGTGATTTTCCGGATAAAATCACGGAGCAGTACCGTGGAGATTTCAATGACATCAGGAACAGTCTGAACCGGCTGATATCCAATCTTCAGGGAACCGTGCGGGTGGCGGAGAAAATTGCCGAAGGCGATCTGTCGGTTGAAGTGACCATACTTTCGGAAAAAGATATTCTCGGCAAATCCCTCAGCAAAATGATAGCTACTGTCAGAGCGATTGTCGGAGATATTAATGATCTGACAGACGCGGCAAGAGAGGGAAAATTGGATACCCGCGGGGATACCGGCAGATTCGGCGGGGATTATGCCCGGATTGTCCGGGGAGTCAATGCCACGTTAGATGCAGTGGTCGGTCCGCTGAAGACAACCGCAGGTTATCTTTGCCGTATTTCTACAGGCGAAATTCCCGGAAAAATCACGGAGGAATACCGCGGCGATTTCGATGAGATAAGAGACAATCTGAATACGATGATCGAGAATCTCAGCCGCTTTGCTCTCGATGTCAGCAAATCTGCGGAACAGGTCGCAGACGGCAGCGAGCAGATGAGTTCGGGAGCAGAACAGGTGT
>DYRK01000668.1 GCA_020718785.1 Desulfatirhabdium butyrativorans
ACATCACGGCGCCGCTCACGCCCTGATAATTGTAAGTCCCTTCCGATCCCACGGTTATCACTGTTCCCCCGGGACCGGAGGCACGGTAATCCGTATATCTGTCTTTCAGCACTGTTTCCCAGCCGGTGGCGCCGAAGATGTTTGCCGCAGCCGTTCCGCCGAAATCCGCCAGAACTGTAAAATCCGGTGCGGGCAGGGTTGAGGCCGATACCGGCTCCGAATGTGCGGACTCGTTTCCCGCGGCATCATAAGCCGTGACTGTATGCGTGTATTCCGTTTCAGGCTCAAGCCCGCCGGCCCTGTATTCCGTATTTACAGAAGTGCCTTTTTCCGAGCCGTCCCCGCTGTAAATCCTGTAGCCCGCAACGCCGATATTGTCCCGTGCCGCGTCCCAGAACAGACGTATCTGCGATTCCGATACCGGTTCGGCAAAGACCCGGGCCGGCGCGGACGGCGCCTCTGTGTCGGGTTCATGCGGAACTGCGGTCAGCAGGATTTTATCGCATATCAGCACCCCGGCGTTTGAGTAATTCACGGAGATATTCACAAGCCCGTAAGCCCCGGCCGAAGCCGCATCGAATTCAAATATGCTTTCTCCCGTGCTTCTCCCGGGAACCGTGACGGCGCTCATGTTATGCCATGTTCCGGCAGTTCCCATGCAGGAACGGTCCGGGTCATCGAAGCTGATTTTCGGCGTGAACGTCAGCGCCGCGTCGGAATTGCTGTACCAGACCGCCGTGATCCGGTCCCCGGCAGCGAAAAACATCACGGCGCCGCTCACGCCCTGATAATTGTAACCCCCTTCCGATCCCACGGTTATTGCTGTTCCCCCGGGGCCGGCCGCACGGTAATCCGTATATCTGTCTTTCAGCACTGTTTCCCAGCCGGTGACGCCGAAGATGTTTGCCGCAGCCGTTGCTCCGAAATCCGCCAGAACCGCAGTCTCCGGCTCGGAAATACCCGCCGTGCCGGAAATGAAGCTGAAAAAAATAAACAGTACCGCTGTAAACACTGCCGCCGCCTGACCGCAACTTTCCCTCTTCATGCTGCTCCTCCGTTATAATTTGCGCCGAAAAAAATCCGATAATCCCGGAAATCCGCTTCCGCTGCGGCTTTACCGCCCCCGGCCGGCTCCGTGTGAAAAAATAAAAAAAGCGGGACTGCTTTTATAGGCAGCCCGGCTGTCTTTCCCGAGACCCGGAGCTTTCCGTCCCCGCCTCACGGCGGGTTCGGCTTTTTCACTGTCCGTATCTTATTTCTGAAATTATCTGTTTCAGGTTCATATAAAACAGATAATTTTATTTATATCAGTTTTCCGATGATGTCAAGAAAAAATTTCCCGTCCAAAACACGGCATGGAAAATATTCCTGCTTCTGCAAAAGCTTCTGTTACGGGGCAGAGCCTCGTAACAAGAGTGAAAGTTCAATCTTCAACCTTCAACCCGTTCATCACCTGTCCCGTGATGACTTTGGGATAAAAATAGGTTGATTTTCTCGGCATAATCAAGCCTTTAACCGCAATATCCCTGACCTGCTCAATTCCGGTGGGATTGAGTATAAAGGAAATGTCGCATTTTCCCATCCCCGGCGCATCAATCGCTTCTTCCGCAATGCTCGAATAGGCGATCAGCTTTTCATTGTCAAGCCCTGCCTGATCGAAACCGAGCATTTCCGTAAAAATAAGAAGGGTCAGCACGGTAACATCAAGATGCCGCAGCGCATCGGGAATTTCATTGCCGAACATCTCTTTCATAACGCCGGGCTTCAGCGTCAGCAGATACAGCTCACGGGCATCTTTGACGGAAACCCCGAAAACCGTTCGGTCAGTCCCGCCCGGCTCAGACAGTTTCAGTTTTGCAAGAAATTCCGCTCTGACACGGCTGTATTCTTTTTCATTGTAAGGCATCCTGACAATATCAAAATAAGTTCCTGCTTTCCGAACAAATTCCGTGAGCAGACCCGGCTTGACTCCTTTCAACATGCGGTGTGCGGGCAGAATCACCACGCCGGGGTCTTCCATGCTGCTCAGATACATCATGACGTAGTTGGCGGGATGATTTTCTGAAAAATCAGGAGTTTTCGCTGCGAGCCAATCTCTGTAATTCAGGGCAGTTTCATAACAGTGATGGCCGTCGGCAATGAAAATGCGGCTTTCCTTCATGGCGTCGGACACATAAGTGTGAATTTCCGGGTCGGTGATGCGCCACATTTTATGATGATGCCCGCTCTGTTTTTCTGTAAAAACATTGTCCGGCGTCTTATCCGCAACCGACGCCTTCAAGAACTCAAGAACGCCGTTCCGATCTGAATAGAGCGAAAAAATAGAGCTGAAATTGGAATAAAGCTGTGAGATGAGAGCAGCTTCCGCTGTCAGGGCGGCAACGGTCAGCACACCGTTCAGAGATGTGAATTTCCCGCTCGGGTCGGTATAGCGTATCGGATTCGCATTCGCATAAAGATACCGGTGCAGCGTGACCGGCTCATGCGGGTTCCCCGGGTGCGGGTCGTGCGACATAAACCGCCCGTTCTCAGGATCATAATATCTCGCCCGCAGGTAATACAGCCCCGCATTCGGGCGTACTGCTCCCCGGCATAAAGATACCTGTTATCAGCCGATCCGGTATGATCCCGGAGAGTTCCGAAGGCATCGTAAATATAGCTGTCTGTAACATTTCCTGCGGCATCCGTCAACTGTCTCACGGAACCGTGTCCGTCATAATGGTTTGTTTCCGTTTCAGGAGACAAAGAATGCAAACATGCTGCACAGTCCGATAATCACGGCTATACACCCCAAAATTATCTTAACTATTTCTTCTCCCTTCAACTCTTTGGCTGCCCTCCGAATGTCATTCCAAGTATTATCTCCATCAGCACTCTTTCCGCTCTGACTGAAATACAGTGTGTCCAGCAGCAATCCCAACCCGCAGGCTATGGAATATATTCCTGCGATCAGGTATAAGTAAGTATGCATTCATTCGGTCTCCTTCATATATAACGGAACAGATATCCCTCCCATTATATCTATGCCGACATCGATTCCCAGAACTACATCGGGAAACGGCGAACTTATATGTCCGACTCCCATCCCCATATACATTGTTGTATAAGAAACTCCTAGAAGGCGTTTAAAAATTAGTCAAACTATGCAGTTTTAGTCTTACTCTCAG
>DYRK01000669.1 GCA_020718785.1 Desulfatirhabdium butyrativorans
TGAAGAAGTTAGAAAGTGTGTTGCATTTGCTCTTGGAAGTTCCTCTGGGTCGAAATATGTTATCACTATACTTAATCGCTTAAAGAATGACCATTGCGAAGAGGTTCGGTCTTGGGCTGAGACAGGTTTGGAGCTTCTTGGAGATAGAAAATAAATGTAAAAAGTAATTTATCAGCACGATGAGGACGGTTTCCTCGTCAGCAGAACACAGGGGACGCAGGTCACGGCTTACCATTACTCGCTCCGGGGCGAACTCCTGAGCGTGACGCTGCCCGACGGGACGCTCATCGAATATGTGCATGACCCGCTCGGCAGACGCATTGCGAAGAAAATCAACGGCACTGTCGTTGAGAAGTATCTGTGGGAAGGGCTGACACGGCTGCTGGCGGTGTACAACGCCGACAACACGCTGAAAATGCGCTTTGAATACGCCGACGCACGGATGCCGGTCGCTATGACAGCCGGCGGCGTGAAGTATTACTTGGCATACGATCAGACTGGCACGTTAAAAGCCGTTGCGGATCCGTCCGGAACTGTAGTAAAGCGTATTGAATACGACACATTCGGGAATATCATAAATGATACAGCCCCGGCTTTCGCTGTACCCTTCGGCTTTGCCGGCGGCTTGTACGACAGAGACACCGGGCTTGTGCGTTTCGGCTACCGTGACTACGACCCGGAGACGGGACGGTGGACGGCGAAGGATCCGATACTTTTTGCCGGCGGCGATACGGACCTTTACGGATACTGCCTGAATGATCCGGTTAATTTGATCGACCCGTATGGATTATTTGATTGCAAAAAAGAATTCTTCAACCAGCTTTTGGAGCCTGTCACAAAGGTAGCAAATCAATACAACTTTGATCCGAACTATTTGCTTGCAATATCTGCCCATGAAAGCGGCTGGCTTGGTCCTCATGCCTATGAGCTTAATAACGCATTCGGTATGACAAAAGCAGGGGGAAAGAATTTAGAATTCAACAGTTTTTCCGAATCAGTTGATTATTGGGGCAAGACTTTCGGATCAAAAGTATCCGGGGCGACTTCAATCAATGATTTTATAAACAAATTACAGACAGACTTGAGGAGCCGGGGAGGGCTTGGTAAGTATAATTCAAGAGACGAAAGATATGAAGATCACATTAAAGATGCTTACAAAAGTGTTTCGAAAAGAAGAGGTTCACCATGCGAATGTGAGTGAATTAGGCAACACAGCGGCTTCCAGCAAAATAGGGGACGATTGAACAGATTTGCCGCGAAATAAGAACTGGTTTTAATTTAAAAGGTTATTTTTATGTAGTGGTACAGAGGCAGATGGTTCGGAAATGTCTTCCTGAGCGCAGCGAAGAATCTCATTTATATAATATTTTGTTATAATAACATATTTTCCGATATGCTCAGAATGACAGAGTTCATCACCTCTTCTGTACCGCTACCATTTTTTGTATATAAATAAATTAAATCTGGAAATAAGTTTATAAAAAATAATTTTTTAAATTCAATAAGATGTTATTGATTAATTCTATTGTTCTGTAGTAACTCTGACATTTAATTGACGGAGGATTTATATAAATGTACAAGATTATTTTTCGCATTATTGTGTTACTATCGGTGATATTATTCTCTCTGAAAGATATATATGCTAATAGCGATAATGAAATAACATACAAAAATCGTTATCAGAATATGAACTACCTCTATTCAATTATTATTCCTGACTGTTTGTCATGCATCGGTGATCCTCCTCCTTCTCCAAATCATGGATGTAACATTTATTTATCTGATAATCATGAGTCATATATTTGGATAACTGCTAACTACAACTCGGTTAACAGGCTTTCTACATCAGAAGAACTGCTGTGCGGAATGGACAATCTTGTAAAGAACGGAATGAAGATTACAGTTTTGCAGAGAATAAATTTTAACTTCAGTAAGTTACAATGGGAACGGCTTGCAGTCAGTTTCAGGAAAGGCAATAATAAAAAAACAATAGTCGAGGATACAGCGGTTTCATTCAGAAGCGTTGACGGATACGGAGATATAATTTATACAGTCGGACTTGTTACCTATAGATCACGCTATGAAAGTGATAAAAAAATTTTTGAATCAATTTTAAAATCATGGAAGGCAGAAAATCCATGATAAAAATTATGAATATGTGTTGTCGAAAATTATGAGTACGACAGCCGTCCCTACGGGACCCGCACATATCAGGAAATAAACGGCGTCGGAAGACTGCTGAGTTACAGCGATGAAGATCATCTGCTGACCGCAGGCGGCACGGCGTATCAGCACGATGCGGACGGTTTTCTCATCAGCAGAACACAGGGGACGCAGGTCACGACTTACGACTATTCTCTGCGTGGCGAACTCCTGAGCGTGACGCTGCCCGGCGGGACGCCCATCGCTTATGTGCATGACCCGCTGGGCAGGCGCATTGCGAAGAAAATCAACGGCACTGTCGTTGAGAAGTATCTGTGGCAGGGACTGACACGGCTGCTGGCAGTGTACGACGGCAGCGACAGTCTGCTCATGCGATTCGAATACGCCGACGGACGGATGCCCGTCGCCATGACAAAGGGCGACGTGACGTATTATCTGAGCTGCGATCAGGTCGGAACTCTCAGAACTGTTGCTGACGGTTCCGGTGTTGCGGTAAAGAGGATTGACTATGATTCTTTCGGGAATGTGATTTATGATTCCGCTCCGAACTTCGCCGTGCCGTTCGGCTTTGCGGGAGGATTGTACGACAGGGACACGGGGCTGGTAAGATTCGGTTACCGTGACTACGACCCGGAAACCGGACGGTGGACGGCGAAGGACCCGATTCTCTTTGCCGGTGGTGATACCGACCTTTACGGGTACTGCCTGAACGATCCGGTGAATCTGACTGACCCGGATGGATTGAGAAAGATAGCGCAAACGCACATCACTTTTACAGGTGAGGTTAAAATAACATATTATCAAGATTATTATAACATGAGTCCGTTATTACAGAACGGAGTCAGAATACATGAAAATATCCATGTGGAACAACTGATGCCGTATGTCAACTGGGGCTGGTTCGGAAATTTTGTATATATGTTTAATCAAGTCGAATGGGAGTTGAGGGCATACAGGGCACAGGCTTGTTATTTAGAGAAAGAGCTTAAAAAAGCGAAGCG
>DYRK01000088.1 GCA_020718785.1 Desulfatirhabdium butyrativorans
TTCCCCGGCAAGTGCGTTCCCAAGCTGGGGCTTGGGAACGAGAAAACGAGAAAAAGGGGCGTTTTACGGTAAAACGGCTTTGCAAGCCGTTTTACCTCGTTCCCAAGCCCCGGCTTGGGAACGCATCTGCGCCCGAAAGCCCCTGCTTCGGTCCGTCTCCCGTCACGGGAAGCCGGAGCTTCCCCGGCAAGTGCGTTCCCAAGCTAGGGCTTGGGAACGAGAAAGCTGGGGCTTGGGAACGAGAAAAAGGGGCGTTTTACGGTAAAACGGCTTTGCAAGCCGTTTTAATTTCCGGAGTCAGGGCAAAAAAAAAGGATCAGCGTTTTCACGCCGATCCTTTTCTTCAAAATTTACAACACACTGTGATGATTACATCAGGAACGGAACCATCAGCAATGCAACAACGTTCAGAATCTTGATCATCGGGTTGACAGCGGGACCTGCGGTATCTTTGTACGGGTCGCCGACTGTGTCGCCGGTTACAGCAGCTTTGTGAGCATCGCTGCCCTTGCCGCCCAGATGACCGTCTTCGATATATTTCTTTGCGTTATCCCATGCCGCGCCGCCTGTTGTCATGGAGATGGCAACAAACAGACCGGTAACGATACTGCCGATCAGCATACCGCCGAGTGCGACTTTTCCGAGCAGAAGTCCGATCAGAACAGGAGCTACAACCGGAAGAAGTGCGGGAACAACCATTTCGCTAAGAGCAAACTTGGTTACGATGTCAACACATGCGCCGTAATCGGGTTTGCCGGTGCCTTCCATGATTCCGGGAATTTCACGGAACTGACGACGGACTTCGTCAACCACTGCGCCGCCTGCATTGCCGACTGCTTTCATGGCAATGGAAGCAAACAGATAGGGCAGAAGACCGCCGATGAAAAGGCCGATGATGACTTTAACATCGCTCAGGTCGAATTTGATTTCAGTAGCTGCGCCCTGCATACCGAATTCTTCCACATAAGAGGCAAAAAGAACCAGTGCGGCAAGACCGGCAGAACCGATAGCATAGCCTTTGGTTACTGCTTTTGTGGTGTTTCCGACAGCATCCAGCGGATCGGTTACTGCGCGGACGCTATCATCCATGCCGGCCATTTCGGCAATACCGCCGGCATTGTCCGTGATCGGACCGTAAGCATCAATGGCAATAACCATACCGGTCATCGAAAGCATGGACATAGCAGCCATTGCAATACCGTAAAGACCTGCAAAATGGTTGGCAATGCCGATACCTGCACAGATTGCCAGAACCGGAGCGGCAGTCGCCTGCATACTGACAGCAAGACCAGCGATGATGTTGGTTCCGTGACCTGTGGAAGAAGCATCTGCGATGCCTTTCACAGGACCGTATTTGCCGGTGTAATATTCCGTAACAATAACGATGACAACAGTCAGAACCAGTCCGACCAATGTCGAATAATAAATAGCCATCGGGGTGATATTCGGAATCCCGACCATCAGTTTCTTACAGGCAACATAAAATACCAGTGCAGCGATAATCGCGGAGCCGAACATACCTTTGTAAAGCGCGCCCATGATATAATCGTCTTTGGCACCGAGTTTTACAAAGAAAATGGCGATAATGGATGCAACGATGGAGATTGCGCCGAGAACCAGCGGGAACTCCGTTGCCATAGGAATTTTGGGGAAAAGCAGACTGCCAAGAAGCATTGCTGCAACTGCGGTCACAGCGTAGGTTTCAAAAAGGTCTGCGGCCATACCAGCACAGTCGCCCACGTTATCGCCGACGTTGTCTGCGATAACTGCGGGGTTTCTCGGATCGTCTTCGGGAATACCCGCTTCGACTTTTCCGACAAGGTCAGCGCCCACATCCGCGCCTTTGGTGAAGATTCCGCCGCCCAGACGTGCAAAAATAGAAATGAGGCTTCCGCCGAATCCCAGAGCAACCAGTGCGCCCACAGCTTCCTTGGAACCGACGCCGGATACTTTTGTGAGCAGGGTGTAGAAACCGGCAACCGAGGTCAGTGCCAGACCTGCGACCATCATGCCTGTAACCGATCCGCCTTTGAATGCAAGGTTCAGACCGGCAGCCAGTCCGCTTTTTGCAGCTTCGGCAGTTCTGACATTGGCAATAACCGATACGCGCATTCCCACATAACCGGCTATAAAAGATGCCACCGCGCCGATAACAAAACCGACCGCGCTTTTGTTGCCGAGGAAGATGGCAATAAGAATGGCGATAACTACGCCGGCAGTGGCCATACTCTTCATCTGACGGTTCAGATATGCAATCGCGCCTTCCTTAATGGCGGCGGCGATTTTCTGCATTTTCTCATTTCCGGCCGGAGCGGATTTTACAACCCCGGCAATAACAATAGCGAACAGAACGCCTACGATTCCCACAAGCGTGCAAAGGAACGGCAGATTCTTCAATGCGATATCCATTTTACCTCCGTTTAAGAAAATCAAACCTTGATGCTTTTACTGTTAAAGCGATTCATTCCTTCCTTTGTACCTTTACAAAGGATTGTAACCACTGCATCCCTCGCGGTCCGGATGATTTCAGGCAGGACTTTTGTTTCATCAGGGCCGAATCTGCCCAGAACATAATCTGCCACATCTTTTCCGGCCTCGGGACGCCCCGTACCTATGCGGAGACGTGAAAACTCACCTCCCCCCAGGGTATCGGTCAAAGATTTTATTCCCTTGTGTCCTCCATGCCCTCCTTTCTCTTTGATTTTTATTCTTCCGAAAGCAAGGTCTATGTCGTCATGAATAACCACAATATCCTTGCCTGATATGCCGAAATAACTCATAATACCGCCGGCCGGCAGACCGCTGCGGTTCATATATGACATGGGCTTGGCTAAAATAACTTCCGCGCCTTCGATCACCCCGCGGCCGAAAAGAGCGTCAAACTTCTTTTTTTCGCAGGAAACGGAAAATTCCTCGGCCAAAGCATCCACGACCTTAAAGCCGACATTGTGGCGGGTGTTTTTATAGGCATCCCCCGGATTTCCAAGCCCCAGTATCAGATACAGTCTCTTTTCTTCCATTATGCGAAGCTGTTCAGTGAGAACCGATTATTTTTCAACGGCTTCGGCTTCAGGTTCTGCCGCAGCCTCTTCGCCTTCGGCTGCTTCAGGTTTCTCTGCTTTTGCTCCCACAACAGTTACGACTGTGAAATTGACTTCCGCGGGAATTTCGATGTTCCCTTCACGCGGAATATCGTTTACATGAACAGATTCGCCCACATCAAGACCGCTGACATCAATTTCGATTTTTTCCGGGATTTCATTCGGCAGACAAAGCACTTCCACCTCACGCCGGATAATCTGCAACATACCGCCTTTGTCAATCCCCAAAGGTATGCCCTTAGTGACAACCGGAATTTTGACGCGCAGTTTTCTGTCCATGGAAAATTCATAGAAATCCGCATGAAGGAAATTCCGCGACACCGGATGCTTCTGCATTTCTTTTATCATAGCGGATCGCGTTGCTGTTTCCCCGTTGTTCTGAATTGTAAGATGAAACAGCGTCTGCCCGATTTTGCCTTTTTTCAGAACCTGCTCGATTTCTTTTGTATTCACGGAAAGCAGGACCGGTTCTGTCTTCGGGCCGTAAAGAATCGCGGGAATATTCCCGTCACGGCGCAATGCCCTGGCGCTTCCCTTTCCGATTCCTGCTCTTGTGCTTGCTTTCAATTCAATAAATTCCAAAACCGTTCCTCCTTATTTTCTATACAAACAGAGAGGTTACCGAACTCCCCGTATGACTGCGGATAATTGCCTCACCGACAAGTTCCGAAATGCTCAGTACAGTTATTTTGCTACAGGCACAGGCTTCTCCCCTTAACGGAATTGTATCTGTCACCACAATACTCTTCAACGCGGATTCCATAATCCTTCCGACCGCGGGACCTGACAGCACCGGGTGGGAAATGCAGGCATGAACTTCCTTCGCGCCTTTTTCCATGATAGCATCCGCTGCCCTGATAAGTGTGCCGGCAGTATCTGCCATATCGTCTAAAATAATAACTGTTTTGTCGCTGACATTTCCGATAACCGACATGGATTTGACCTGATTCGGAGCATCGCGGCGTTTATCAATCAGCGCGAGATCCGCGTCCAGGCGTTTTGCGAATGCCCTTGCCCTTTCCACACCTCCGGCATCCGGGGACACAACCGCAAGCCCGCCTTTAAAATGTTCTTTGATATATTTCAGCAATACCGGCGTGGCATACAGGTTATCCACGGGAATATTGAAAAATCCCTGTATCTGCCCTGCATGAAGATCCATAGTGATGACTCTGTCCGCTCCCGCGACGGTCAGCACATCCGCTACTAATTTTGCGCTGATGGGAACTCTCGGAGCCACTTTCCGGTCCTGGCGTGCATATCCGTAATACGGCATGACCGCGGTTATCCGCCGCGCCGAAGCACGTTTGAACGCGTCTATCATCAGCAACAGTTCCACCAGATTGTCGTTGACCGGCGAACAGGTTGATTGAATGATGAAAACGTCTTTCAAACGGACGTTCTCGTTGATTTCAATCTGAATTTCGCCGTCACTGAACCGCTTTACCTTGGCACCGCCCAGTTCCATTCCGAGGTAATCGCATATTTTCCGAGCCAGTACAGGATTCGAATTTCCTGAAAATATCGCAAGATCGTTATTCATTCTCATACCATATAGGAGTTACGCAGTTGCATGATTTTTAACCGCTGATACACGCCAATAAACGCCAATCAATCAGGAAAATAAATTCAAATGCGTAAGTCATACCATAATTGAAAGAAGACCGGAACCCGAATCTGTCAGTTCAGCCTTCTTTTGAAACCGAAATTGGCTGGGGCGGGAGGATTCGAACCTCCGGATGCAGGAACCAAAATCCTGTGTCTTACCGCTTGACGACACCCCAGTAATAAAGATTTCGGAAATATTCCGAAACCGCCCGCGACTCATATCAGCAGATCGGCAAGGAAAATTTTCCATCTGCTGTTTCGGAGTGCAATATTTCCTTTTTGCAGGGACTGCCGGGCGAGTTCTGCCGCGTCTGCATCGGAAAACAGGCCGAAAACCGTGGAACCGCTTCCGGACATCAGCACGCCCTCTGCTCCCTGATCCCATATCAGGGCTTTTATTTCTGTAATCTCAGGGTATTGTGAGGCAGTAACCGTCTCAAGATCATTGCACATATCTTTGTCCGCCTCAAATCCCCCTTCCTTAAAACGAAAACTTTTAAGCTCTTTTTTACAGTTTGTCAATCTTAAATTAATTTTTTTGTAAACCTCTGCTGTCGAAACTGCAAATCCGGGATAAATAAGCAATACTTTTAAGGGCTTAATTTTTTTATATGCTTCTAATTTTTCACCGATGCCCGATGCCAGGGCCGGTTTTCCGAAAATAAAGAACGGAACATCCGCGCCCAGTGAAAGACCCAAGTCCATAAGTTCGCTTTGGGAAAAAGGATTTCCGCAATGCTGATTCATACCGGTCAGAACTGCAGCCGCGTTGCTGCTTCCGCCCCCGAGTCCTGCCGCGACCGGAATGCGTTTCTCAATGCAGATATTCACACCCTCGCATCTGTTCAGGGTTTTCAGAAACAGACTTGCAGCTCTGTGAGCCAGATTGCTTTCATCTTCAGGGACATCTGCCGCGGTACAGGACACGGTTATATTTTCCGCGCCGAACTCCAACGAGACAGTGTCATAAAGACTGACACAGCACATCAGCATCAGCAGTTCATGATAGCCGTCCTGTCTTTTTCCCGTGACCTGTAAAAAGAGATTTATTTTTGCCGGGGATAATAATTCCATTATATTCTTATCGCCGTCATAATCTGCGTTTTCCGAATCTTCTGTAAAACGATTTTGCAAATCGTTTGTGCTGACAAAACGGTTTGCAAAACCGTTTTACCCCCTGACCTATGACCCTTATTTTACCAGCTTGATAACCAGAAAACCGCTGCTCATCCGTCGGATAAACATCTGGACAGCATCTCCTGCTTTGACTTTCCCCACAGCCTCTGTGTAGTCTTCAACCTTTTTGATAGGGCTGTGATTGATTTCCTTTATAATATCACCGGTCAGAACACCGGCTTCCTCGCCTTTGCTGTCCGCGTCGACATTGACCACGATAACACCGTCGGACTCGCTTACATTGAACCGCCTCGCGGCTTCCGGAGTCAGGTTTGATACATGAATGCCCAGTTCTTCTTCCTGCCCTTTGCCGGGACCGCGCATGGAAGCGACTTTTTCATCTTCCCGCTTTGCAATCTTCACGTCGAAAACTTTTTCAGTTTTGTCCCGCAACACTTTTACCCGCGTCAAATCCCCGACTTTGATATCCGCGACCATGCGGGTCAAGTCCCGCGTGGTTTCCACTTTTTTGCCGTCAATTTCAAGGATAATATCTTTCGGCTGTATCCCTGCCTTGTCCGCGGGATCCCCTGAAAAAACTTCCGTGACCAGCACGCCTTCTTTTTTGTCAACGCCGTAATACTCTGCCAGTTCCGCGGTCAGGTCCTGAATCGCCACTCCGAGCCAGCCCCGCGTAACTTCGCCGTGTGCCTTCAACTGTTCGAAAACAGTGCGGGCAAGGTTTATGGGAATAGCAAAACCTATGCCCTGTCCGCTGGCTATAATTGCGGTATTGATGCCGACCACCTCGCCGCTCATGTTTACTAAAGGTCCGCCGCTGTTTCCGGGATTGATGGACGCGTCGGTCTGGATAAAATCGTCGTAGGGACCGGAGCCGATCACCCGCCCTTTTGCACTTACAATTCCTGCTGTAACCGTATCTTCCAGCCCGAAGGGATTGCCGATAGCCATCACCCACTGACCCACTTTCAGGGCATCCGAATCCCCCAGCCGGATGCTGTAAAAATCCTTTTTATCTGATTTGATTTTGATAAGAGCCAGATCGGTGTTGGGATCACGCCCCACGATTTCAGCGTCATATTCCTCGCCGTTCTTGAGCTTTACCTGAATTTCATCCGCATCTTCGATCACATGGTTGTTGGTGACGATATCCCCGTCTTTGTCAATGATGAATCCTGAGCCGAGACTCCGCTGTTTGAAATCCCTCTGCTGATCTTCACCGAAAAACTTTTCAAAAAAATCTTTGAACTGGTCATTTTCTCCGAAGGGCTTGGAAAAATGACGGAATACCCTGCCTCCGCCCTTGAGGGTTTTGACGGTTCTGATATTTACCACTGCCGGTCTGACTGTCTCCGCGAGATCGCTGAAGGTTTCGGGAATCATCCGCGGACCGGCCGATTCGGCTTTGATATCGGATACCGGATAACAGGATACCGCAAAAAAAGCGGCGGCCATACATACGATGGCAAAAACGGCTGTTCCTTTCCTGCTGATGTTCATTGCTGTTCTCCTTAATTAATACAATATGTTAATAACTTCCCACTGGCATATTCGCTTATGAAATCTGCCGGAAAACGCCCCTGCTTAAAATAGACGTAAATCGTTTATAATCCGCGCTTCTGAAATCTGCCAAAGATTCTGCAAATCATTTTATCATGATCCCTGACTGTTTTAAACTCCTTTTTCTTTGACATACATTATCCTGAGATCATAAAGGATATTTTTCAGCATATTTTCTTCTTCGTTTGTCAGGTTGCCGCGCGTCTTTTCCTCCAGCATTCCCAGAATATCTATAGTCTGTTTGGCAGCCGGCAGGTTTTTTGTATTTTTTCCGCTCACAGGGTCTTCTATCAGTCCGAGCTGCATAAGCACTGAAGAATGAAGCGAAAAAATAAATGTGGGGAAATTGATCTCAGGCAGCCGGGGTTCAGCCTTGCGGCTCTTGTCTGACTTTTTCGTTTTATCCTCAGAAGATGCCTTTTTATCTTCCGATTTATCTTCCGATGCCGTTTCTTCAGTCTTAGAAAACACTTTTTTATCTTCACTGTCTGCGGCAGGACCTGTATCCTCTTCGGTGAAAAGCCTTCGGTCTTTAACCACAAAACTCTTTTTATCTTCCGGCATACTCTTCTCCTCAATTTATTCTTACCACCGCCATAATCTGCACTTTCTGTAAAACGGTTTTGCAAACCGTTTTGCCGATAAAACGATCTGCAAAATCGTTTTACGGCAGATTTAAAAAGCGCAGATTATGCCGGTGGACAGTATATTGAGAATTGAGAATTGAATATTCAATTTTCAATTCTCAATATTCGATTCTAAAGTTCAAGCGGTGTTACCGTTTTAATAAGCGGCAGATTGCGAAGTTCCTGCACAACCTCCGGCGGTATGGGGGTATCTGTTCTGAGGAATATGATATTGTTTTCCCCTTCTTCTTCCTGCCCGACCTGCATCCGGCTGATATTGATATTGTGTTTGCCGAGGATAGAACCGATGCTTCCGATAGCCCCGGGCCTGTCCAGATTATGGATAATAGCGGCATGTCCCTGAGGAATCATTTCAAGCCGGAAATGATTGATCTTCACCACCCGTGCCTCATGCTTCCCGAAGATGGTTCCCGATACCGTGTTGGTCGTTTCCGCGGTCTTTGTCCGGACTGTGATAAGGTTCAGATAATCTTCCGCGCCTGCACTGCTGGTTTCCGTGACCTTTATGCCGCGATCTTTTGCGATAACCGGGGCATTCACCGAATTCACTGCATCCTTGATCATGGGCGTCAGCAGTCCTTTCAATATCGCCGTGGTCACCGGCGACATGTCTAATTCCTGAAAATCGCCGGTGTATTCGATAACCACCTCTTTCAAAGGTCCCTTGCACAGCTGCGCGTGCAGACAGCCCATCCGATCCCCGAGGGTCAGATATGGATTCAGTTTTGCAAGAAGCTCGCCGGTCACAGAAGGAACATTGACAGCATTGATAACCGTTCCGTTTTTCAGATATTGGATGATCTGATCTGCCACCGCGACTGCCACATTCGTCTGCGCCTCTTCCGTGGAAGCCCCGAGGTGAGGTGTGCAGATAACGCGATCCAGTCCTATCAGCGGAGAATCGCCGGGAGGTTCTGTCTCAAACACATCCAGAGCTGCCCCCGCGACTTTTCCCGATTTTATTGCCTCATACAGATCAGCTTCATTGACAATTCCGCCGCGAGCGCAGTTGATAATCATAACCCCGTATTTCATTTTCGCAAAGGCTTCTTTGTTCAGAAGTCCGGCAGTGTCTTTGAGTTTCGGGACATGCACCGTTATGTAATCGGCGCGGCTGTACAGTTCATCCAAAGAAACGCTTTCAAATCCTGCTTTTTCAATCCGATCCGGCGAAATATACGGATCATGGACAATGACCTGCATTTTCAGACCGCGGCCCCGGTCCGCCACAATGGAACCGATTTTTCCGAAACCGACCACGCCCAGAAATTTATTGCAGATTTCTTTTCCCTGAAGCTTTTTCTTTTCCCATTTTCCGGCTTTGAGCGTGGCTGTTCCCTGGGGAATGTTGCGCGTCAGCGCGAGCATCATGGCAATGGCATGTTCCGCGGTGGTCACCACATTGCCGCCGGGGGTGTTCATCACCACGATTCCCCGTTTGGTCGCGGCAGGAATGTCAACATTGTCCAGACCGATTCCCGCACGTCCCACCACCCTGAGCCGCGGGCTTGCAGCTTCCAGAAGTTCTTCTGTAACCTTGGTCGCGCTTCGGATTGCCAGCGCGTCGTAATTTCCGATGATTGCTTTGAGTTCCTGCGGCGAGAGACCGGTTTTCACATCTGCTTCGATGCCCTCTTCTTCCCGAAACATCCGGATACCGACTTCGCCGAGATTATCACTGACCAAAACTTTCATTCTTTTATTTTTTCTCCCTTAAACGTAACCGTAAACATAACCATGAACCCACAGACTTCCGGAAATTATTCTCACCGCCGTCATTCTGAGCTTCGGCGAAAAATCTCAGAAATTCTCCGCCGCGCCGTAAATGACATAAAAGCTCAGTTTATGACAGCGGCAAGAATAATCTCCGTAAATCTGCAACTGTATCTGTCAAAACATCATTTTTTCAGGAGGTCTCCGTTCAGGAACATAAGCGTGAGGAATTTTGCCTCGGTTCCATTCCTTTGAAACATAAAGATTGCAGTAACAACTGCCGTATTCCTCAACATCGGCTGTCCGATACACGCAGGGGCAGATAATGTCCTTATCGTGTTCCCGGTCTCCTGCCGACAGCCTGCACGGACAGACCATGTAGCCGTACCGTTCCTTGTTGGTAAGCAGCGCCTCCAGCAGCTCGAAAACCCTTTCCCTGTCTGTATTGAAAAAATAACCTTTCGGCTCCTGGGCATTTCTGAGCATTTCATAAAGTTTTTCCGCATCCATCAAAGTCCCAGAGCCTCCTTTATTTCATTCTCCTTGTAACCCACAATCACTTTATCGCCGATAATGACAGTGGGAAAAGAGCATCTCGGATTGAATTTTTTCACATCTTCCAGTATTGCCGCCCTTTCCTCGCCTTTGAGAAGGTCAACATCAACAAACTTATATTGCACCGTGCAGTCTGCCAGAAATTTTTTGGCGGCTTTGCAGTGGCTGCAAGTACTGAGAGAATAAATCTGGACATGCGGTTTTCCGGACATATCAGTATCCTTTCCGTTATCGGATTTGTCTTTGAGCAGACACAATAATACATGACCGGAGTATTTTCAATGAAATTTTACAACAATTTCATCAAAAGTTTTTCGCCATTTGGGCGGGGCAAGTGTTTTGCCCGTGTCGAACCAGCCTACGGCCAGCAACAGCGGAACCCAGTAATTGTCAGGAATATCAAAGGCTTTTTTCACACCGTCATGGTCAAATCCGTCCATGGGGTGTGTGTCCAGACCGAGGTTTTTTGCAGCCAGCATCAGGGACATGGCAAAAAATCCGGTGTTTTTGCAGGCAAAAGCCGTTTTCCGTTCCTCGCTGCTGCCGTAAAGTACAGGTATCGGCAAACCACTGATGCTGTTCTTCGGTCATTGCGCCTGCTTTGACCGTTTCCCTGAAATTTCTTTCCGCAAAAGGATGTCCTGCTTTCCAGCCTTCCCGGTCTGCCAGCACAATAAGCGTGACCGGAGCCTCGCTGATTTTGGGCTGATTCCATGCAAGCTGCTGCAATTTCATTTTTTCTTCTTTGTTTCTCAAAACGATCAGGCTCCAGGGCTGAAGGTTGAAGCCGGAGGGGGTTTTTGCCGCGGTTTCGATGACTTCTTTGAGCAGGGCATCGGAGACATTTTTTTCAGGGTCGAAAAAATTTACGGAGCGGCGTCGGGTCATTACATCTTTGAAATCCATGGGGTTTTCCTTTCTTTTGATGAAAATTGCTTAAAAAATATTCGGTCAACAAATAGCCGTGTTGCGGATGATTATCCGTCAGCATCTTGTTTATTATATCTGACAACAGGCGGGTTTGCAAGATGAAAAGGAATTAATTATGCTTTAGGGGGATATAGTGATACGGTTCAATGGAGCAAATTTTTTGACTGTTTGTAGTTTTCATATTCTGCAAATGCTTTCTCAACTGCGGATTGTTCAAATTCGGTGCCTTCCCGGTTCCCGGCTGCGACATCTATCATATTGTAATAGATACGTTCAGCATCGTCGGGATAGTTCTTTTCGCACCAGTAAAGCATATACTCGCTCAGATTCATGTTATTTTTCCTTTCAAACTGGGTTTTACGCGCTTCATTTAGGAATGGCTGTATCAATTTTTTTGCATATCCTCCTAATTTCATCTATTCGCAATTGAGGGACAGACAAATATTTTTGTTTAATGGGATGCGCCCATAATTTTCTCATTTCGTTTAATTCTACAATCCATTTCGTAGCTTTATCCTTACCCTGCTGACCCGCGATAGGTTCAATCGTATCGTTGCAAAGCTGCCAATTATTTCTGACAATATCCCTGAAATCAATAAGTGTCAGATACGCTTCAGGCGGGATACCGCTGATTCCTTCGTCTTCTTTACGATTCTGGCATTGCTGCCGAATAGTTTTTGGAATCCCTTCTATCCACCAACTATCTGAATTTTCTATATAGTTTTGTTTCAATAAATCAATCAGCCACGTAAAAAGCTGAAGTTCAGTTCTCTCTATCAGTCTGCCAATATCCTCTATCGTAGCTTCTTCATCCTTCCATTCTTTTTGATCTAACAGAACTAAATGAAAAGGAGACGGTTCTGTGAGGGACTCCAAAAATTTAAATGTGTTTTCAAAACATGAATAAATGCTCTCACAAGATTTTTTTATAGATTCGGGTTCTGTGCCGTCTGAAGCAGAGTTGGAAATCACAGACCATCCTGCTCTTTTTCCTGTAAAACGGCTTGCAATGTATTGGTGTAAAATTCCTTCGTAGAATAATCTGATCTGTTTGGAAGATGCGTCAGGCTCTGAAGTATCCTCTCCAAATGGTAATCGGGCGGCAATAACAATAAATGGCGGATGAAGTTTTAGGATGCCATGTTTTGAAGCACATTTTCTTAATTCACTCTCCTGATAACGACCAAAATGCCGACCTAATCTGACGACTAGACCGGCCTGGTCATAAGTTTCTCCGATGTAAATAACTTTCGCTTTTGGCGCAATAATGATATAAACCCACGGAAATTGTACCGTTAAATCTAATCTGTGGGTAACTAATCCGCTAAAATGGGCGACCGTTGCAAATTCCATGGCGGCTTACTCACTCTCCTCTTCTTTAGCCGAACTGAAACGTTTAAGTTCCTCTGCCAAAGTTTCAGCTAAATCTTCAGCAATTGTACTTGCTTTACGCCGAAAGAGATCGAAAACCTTTTCTGCAATTTCCGGAGACAAGCCGTCCCATTCATTGGTTTTCACCTCTAATTCTGCTCGTGCTAAGATCGTAAAAAGTTGGTGTAAAATAATCGTAATTCTCGGCTCATTTTCCGCTTCTGCATACGCTGCCTTTACCCATGAATGGTATTCATTCACCAAGGTCTCTACTAATCCGATTTTTGTTGCAGGATAACTTTCCCACATCCTATTTCCCTGCATTCCTTTTACGGAGACAACAGCGCTTTTCTCCTTTGCTTTTTGCTCTAAAATGTCTTCAGTAATCTCCGGGTCTTGAACCACTTTTAAAGCCTCTTTGCGTACTTCTTCTTGCTTCTTTTTACGCTTTTTTACACCCTCCTCACTATCTATCGTCACACCCGGTGAATAATCATCATTGGCAACAGGCGTTTTTGTAATGCTTTCCTGTGCAATATCTTCTTTCTTCTTTCCTCGTTCTTTTGCCACTTTACTACCAGCTTCTTTCCAGGCTTTCACACTCTTTGTCTGATACGGACTGATTATAGTTTTCAAATTTGCCCTTGCTTCAGACGGAAGCCGACAATGCCTCTTTTTCACATCAAGAGATAGGGCAGAATCAGCAGTTTCATCAAATATTAATCTCCCTCTGAATGCCCAAGCCGAGGTTTCTCGAGAAATCATGCCCTGAAAAAGTTCTGCCATGACAATAATCCGACGATTCCGATAGATATAGAATCCGTGCCGCAATTTTTTTGAATAAGGGTCTTTCTCAATGCAGTACCTTTCACGCATCTCATCTTGTTTTCCCTCCTTAGCAAACGTAGGGGGATGAATTAAATTCGTTGCCGCAATTTGGCATTCGCTGCCATCATCAAGAACTAAAGATTGAGGCTCTAAAAGAACATATAGCGTCCTTCCGTCCCAAGTTTCAGGATTAAAAGTCTCTTCCGTTTTACTTGCTTCCTCCAGGAATAACGGATCAATCGGCTCTGCTTCAGTACCCCCAATATTTATAGAAAAAGGTTTTGTCTGATCTTCTAAGAACATATGATAGGCAATACCGCAATGCCTTTGCAAATATTCGATAAACTCCTCAAAAGGCGGGCTGTTTAGTTCATCTATGAAAACAATAGTCCCTTTGTCGGTATTTGGCGCATAACTTTCCCATAATTCATCGTAGGGTGCCGGGGGCGTTCCCAGATCAATCTCATATTTGCCGGAACTTTCTATTTCCTTCCGAGAAAGAATACCGCACAGAGGTTTAACCATATCTTCTGTTTTTGTGATGATAACAATTTTGTTGCCAAGTGACAAACTGGCAGATTTAAGACCGATTCCAAATTTTCCTAACGCATGTCGGGGGTATTCACGAACACTGCCGAGTGTGAAGGCGATAATAAGCGTATCCCTATCCATGCCGGAACCATCATCTGAAACGATATATTGATGGATTTTTGGCTTTCTTCCGCCTTCATCTCTCTTAGTTGGCAAATAAACACTTACAGTAGTTGCATTTGCATCAATGCTGTTATCAATCAAATCACAAATTGCCACCTCGGGGTCGTATCCCATATTTGCAACCGCATTAATTAATCTTCCAGGTGCCGCTGGCACATTCACTTTTTCCATGTTTTCCATGATTTTTCTCCTAATTTTAAATTTGTTTTCAAACAAAACAAGCTATACAACCCTCGCCTTCGTTTTCATCCAACAAAATATCCAGAAGTTTATTAGATTTTTTTTTACATTTTCTTGCTACTTTTGTCAAGTATTCTTCTTTTATCTGTTCCAT
>DYRK01000670.1 GCA_020718785.1 Desulfatirhabdium butyrativorans
CGCGACAAAAAAAATATACACGGATTTGCACCCGTTCTGAAACGCAAACAAAAGAGTTACTCCCGTGCCGGCGCGTCTCCGTCTGCATCGTCTGCGTTAAAAATTGGCGGTTTTTAGTATAGACGATGACTACATTAACGCTGAATTTTATTTTCGGTTTTCTTTATCTTCTATATATAAAATCCATATTCAATTATTCGTATTTACTATCATTCTGTCGGCCGTCAAATTGCCCAATTTGTAATTTTAAGCTCTTTGATTTTCCGAAAATGTTTTGTGTTATTAGTGACAAGCGTTAAACGATGAACACATGCACAGGAGGCAATAATCAGATCGAAATCATCCAAAGGAGTACCTTTCTTTTCCAGACGGGATTTGAGTATTCCGAATAATTTCAATGTCCTTATGTCCAACTGAATAATACATCAGAATCCATTCCTTAACCGATCCGAATTTTTTCTTCCCCCTTTTATTTCAGAAACGATCTCTTCCGCTTCTCTGCTGTCTTCCCATGAGCCGAAAAGGTCCAGTAAAACCCGAGCCGGCGTCTCTCTGTCGGATTCATGCCCGGAAAGCCTTCTGTCAGGCTCATCTTTCTGCCCTTTCGGAACAGAAACCTTGTCATCCGACAGACAGATATTGTCCCATGCCGCTTCTATCAGGAGGATTCTTTCGGCAATATTCAATTTCTTTATTTCATTTAAAATAGATTCGGAAGTCATTATGATTGAATCCCCCTTTTCTTTCAAATTTGACGCTGAACTTTATTTTCGGTTTTCTTTAAACGGTTATTTCATAAGCCTCTTCCTATCATATAAGAAATGGCTTATAATAAAGTCCGATCAGGCTGTCAAGCTTTTTTTAAAAAATGTCCGAACACTGTCTGAACCCTGATTCACATGATTAAAGGATTGACATGATTTCTGTTCAGCCCGGGGACATGTCTTTCGAAGATTCAACCGTCCGGAAGGCCTGACACAAATCATGAAAATCCCCGAATCCTGAAAATCAGGGTTCAGACAGTTGAATCAGGGTTCGGACAACCGAAGCGCTGTTCAGACAAAATATCTTTCAATTATTGCAAAAAGTTCAAGCGGATGATATTTGTGAGAGAGGATATGAACACCTTCCCCTTTAAAATTTTGCAATTCTTTCTGTTCCGCATAAACATTGATATGCGGCTGAAAATGTTCCTTATGTGTCGGCTCGTAATGGAACATTAACTTATTGTTTTCAAAGAAAATGTTGTAGGTGTAATACAGATAATCATCCTCGATTTTATCGTACAGCACATCAATCTCTATAGTTACACCCGCTTTTGAAATCAGTCTTTTTTCATACTCATAATAGACCGAATTTTTAGGATTTCTGACATTTCCGCCTTTGAGAAAATCCGTTTTCCCCTGAAATATCGAATTCAGCCGATTTTCAAATACGCTGAATATTTTGATAAAATTGTCAGAACAAACAGTTTCCATAGAATCAATCAGTCCGTCAGAGAGACATATTCATGTTTTTTCGCTTTCCGGTTCATCCCTTTTTCTATGGCTTTCAGAAGAGCCGTATTGCCTTTGAATTTTTCCTTCATCTCCCTTGCAAACTCTTCCCTGTCAACAACCACAACACCTTCTTCCTGCTTTTTGAACAGCGATCTGATTTTTGAAAAAAAAGATGACAGTTTCACGGTATTTCCTCTTTTCCGAATCTTTACTTAAAATTATGCTCATGTTTGCCGAAACGCGACAAAAAAAATATACACGGATTTGCACCCGTTCTGAAACGCAAACAAAAGAGTTACTCCCGTGCCGGCGCGTCTCCGTCTGCATCGTCTGCGTTAAAAATTGGCGGTTTTTAGTATAGACGATGACTACATTAACGCTGAATTTTATTTTCGGTTTTCTTTATTTCTTATTTCATAAGCCTCTTCAAAAAAGACAGTTATATGATATAGAACACGGCTTATAATACACTTCAGTCAGCCTGTCAAGCATTTTTTTACACCCTATAGAATATTTTATTATAAGGAATTGTTTTTATTAGATAAAAAAGTTATAAGTGAGCAGGGCAATGAAATTATTACAGGCTTTATAATTTCCGGTCTTCAAAAATTAAGGACAGATTTTTTATGGTAATTTCTCGGGATTCTGCCTGCTGTTGAATACGGAAAAGATATAAACGGTATCATTTTCAAACAGATAAAACAGACTATATGGAAACCGTTTAAGCAGAATACGGCGGAAATTCTTGTGAATTTCAGGATATGCAAACGGATTGTACCGAATCTTGTCAACGGCATTTTCAAGGCTGGCAAGAAATTTTTCTCCCAATCCTTTTTGTTGCCTTTCATACCAAAGGATAGCTGATTTCACCTCTGATTTGGCCCGTGATTTATAAGCGACAGGATATTTCACAGAAGTTCTCTCAATTCCGCATGAAATTCCTGATAAGGCGTAGCCTCTCTGTCAGATTCATGCTCGGAAAGCCTTCTGTCAAGCTCATCTTTCTGCCATTTCAGAACGGGTAACTTGTCACCCGCCAGACAGATACTGTTCCATGCCGCTTCTATCAGCAGGATTCTTTCGGCAATATCCAATTTCTCTATTTCATTTAAAATAGATTCTGAAGTCATTATGATTGAATCCCCCTTTTCTTTCAAATTTGATGCTGAACTTTATTTTCGTTTTTCTTTAAACGGTTATTTCATAAACCTCTTCCTATCATATAAGAAACGGCTTATAATACAGTTCAATCGGGGCTGTCAAGCATTTTTTAACCCTGATTTTCAGGATTTCAGGATTGACAGGATTTCTGTCCGGTCCTGGGGCATGTCTTCCGAAGATTCGACCGTCCGGATGGCTTGACAGAAATCCTGAAAATCCTCGAATCCTGAAAATCAGGGTTCAGACCTTTCCTCGTTCCTCGTTCCCAAGCCCCTGCTTGGGAACGCATCTGCGCCCGAAGCCCCGGCTTCGGGCCGTCTCCCGTCACGGGAAGCCGGGGCTTCCCGGGCAAGTGCGTTCCCAAGCCGGGGCTTGGGAACGAGAAAAATCAGGCAGTTTTATGTCGAACTCACGTTAACAAAGGCTTCAAACCATTTCAGAATTCGGGCATTGGGACGCCGGGTCAGTCCGAAATAAATTTCTTCCACGGT
>DYRK01000671.1 GCA_020718785.1 Desulfatirhabdium butyrativorans
CCCGGACAGGCATCTGTTAAAATAGATATTCGGCTCCCGGCTTATGCAGAAGAAAAAGACCACATTATATGCAAGCTTTTAAATTACATCGGCTTTCCCGGATCAAGAAAGGAAATATCTCTGACCGGCAGTGTTGAAGCCGGCGTTGTCGGAAAAGAAGGAACAAATTACGGAAAAGTCAATCTTGAATTATATTACAAACCGCCGAAAATTCAGTCAGAAGTTCTTTTTTTCGGCTGGTAAGGGGAGTCCGAATCAACAATCGTTTATAAAAATGCAGTAGGGCGGGCAGAGCGCTAATCGCTGCGGGGTGCATACAGCGATTTGCATTCCGCCCACCCTACGGGTATCTTATTCCATGGCAGCCATCAACAAAAAGATTGAGGAAAAAGGGGATTTTGAAATACTGCTGGGTTCAAGCCCCGATTGCGATTATGCCCTCACGGGTCTGGAAGATGTAATATCTCCGAAACATGCCGCACTGAAACGCGCAGGCGACAGGCTGTTTCTGAAAGACTTGAAATCTGATCAGGGAACTTTTATAAACGGCAGAAAGATCAGAAACAGATGGCATGAAATCACACTCAACGACAATGTGCTGCTGGGAAACATTCCGCTTGAAATCAAACCGAGAATCCTGCTCGGAAGAGACCGCGTGGGCTTGGAAGCCCGGCATCTTTTTTATGAAATCCCTGATCGAAGCAGAGGATGGTTCAAACCGTCTGATCTCAGCCCGGGCCGCAGAACGCTCACCGATGATGTCTCTGTCAGCGCGGAACCCGGAACGCTTACGGGCATCATGGGACCCAGCGGCGCCGGCAAAACGGTTCTGCTGAACCTGATGAGCGGACATCTGAAGCCTTATACGGGCAGCGTGACGGTCGGAGATTTCAATGTTCACAAAAGCTTCGGGCTTATCAAAGACATTATCGGCTATGTGCCGCAGGATGACACGCTGATTCCCGAACTGGAAGTCTCCCAGTCCCTTCACTACTGCCTCCGGCTGGGCTATCCGAATATGGAATCCGATGTCAGACAGACGCTGATCGAAGATGTCTTAATAGGCATGGGATTTACGGAAAACCGGCTGGATAAGCTTTTAAACACTCAAATCGGCTCTGCCGAACGGAGAGGTCTCAGCGGCGGCGAAAGAAAACGAGTCAATATCGCCCATGAACTGGTCAGAAATCCGTTGCTGCTTTTCATTGACGAACCCACTTCAGGCTTGTCCTCGGTGGATTCCGAACAGGTTGTCTCTCTGCTCAAAGATATTTGCAATGAAAAGAAAGTCACCATGCTGATGACGATCCATCAGCCGAGCCGGACGATTTTCAGAATGCTTGACAATCTCCTGCTGCTGAATGTCGGCGGAAAAGTGGCTTATTTCGGACCCGCTGCGGAGGTGGTCACTTATTTCCGCGCCTATTCGGAAGAACCCGCAGACGGCAATCCTGCCGAATATGTATTGCGGGTATTGGCAAATAAGAAATCATGGAAATCAGACCTTGAACCTGAAATGCTCTGGCAAAACCGACTGGAAAAGCATAAAGCGGAGTTGCCGGAGGAAAAAGAGGGAAAAAAAAGCAAAACCCCGCGTCAGAAAAAATATCATCTTTTCCATCAATTTTTCCTCCTGATGAGAAGAAATATCCGCATCAGGCTGTCAGACAAAGCAAGCCTTGCGCTGCTGTTATTTCAGTCGCTTATCATCGCTTCGCTGCTGCTGCTGACTTTCAAAGGATTTGAATCTGATTATATAAATTTTGACAGGTTTGCCAGAACATGGTTTCATTTTATAACAAAATATGAGCGGTCTGCGGAAAGGGAAGAAACCCTGTTTGCGGAGCCGGCATTCAGGGACAGTCTGAAGCTGGCAGAAGAAAACCGGACTTTGATCGGCGAACATTCAGCGCAGCGGAGGGCATCTGTCCTGTTTCTGCTGATTGCCGCGGCGATATGGTTCGGCGTGGTAAATGCTGCCCGTGAAATTGTGTCTGAAAAATCTGTTATGCAAAGAGAAACCAGAGCATTTCTGTGTATTTTTCCTTATTTGGCGGCAAAAGTTTTTATCCTTTCGATGATTGCTGTCATCCAAACCGGAATATTGCTGAGTATCGCCTGTTATCTGATTCCGCTTTCTGCGAGCAAATTTTTTCTGTTTTGGTCTTTGCTGACAGTCACTTCCATAGCAGGCTCATGTCTGAGTCTGTTCATTTCTTCGGCAGCAGAAACCGAGCAGTTTTCACTTATGGCAGTGCCGATTCTGATTATCCCGCAGCTTTTTCTCGGCGGACTCATCAGACCTTTCAAATTTTTTGCAGATACCCTTCATATCAGTGATTTTATTCTTCAGAAATGGGCGTTTAAAGCATTATTGGCTTTTGATTCAATGGGACAAAATATCCTTGTCCAAATGACGGATATGGATAACAGGGACCCGCTGAAATATATCACTTTTTCAGACCGGACGCTGGTTGACGTTTTTTTCGGAAATCCGTCTTCCTGTATTCTGCTGCCATGCAGTCTGTCCGAAAACAGCTATACAATGCTCATGATTTTTCTCCACGCGATGATTCCGCTGATGCTGACATATATATGGATGAGAAAAAAGTATGCTTGATAAAGGATGCTTGATAAATGCCGTATAATTTTGACCCGAATATCCGGCGACTGCCGGTCTATATGCTGATTGACTGCTCCGGTTCCATGAACGGAGACGCGATAGAGGCGGTGGGACAGGGCTTTAAAAATCTGACGACCATGCTCAACAATGATCCCACGACCTGTGATGTCGTATGGTTCAGCATTATTGTTTTTGACAGCACCGCCCGGCAGTTGTTTCCGCTCTGTCCCATCGGCGATTATAAAGAGCTGCCGCTGAAAGTCGGGGGCAGTTCCAATCTGGGGCGTGCGCTGCAATTTCTGAGCGACTGTGTTAAAGATGAAGTCAGAAAGCAGACGAAAGAAGAAAGAGGCGACTGGAAACCCTTAGTGTTTCTCATGTCGGACGGAAAGCCCACCGATGATTGGGAAAAAGTATGCAAAACAGCCGGTTCGGAAATCAACCTGATTGCCTGCGGCGTAGGGGCTGACGCGGCTGTCGGAAACCTGAAGAAAATAACTGAGCGGGTGGTGCTGATGAA
>DYRK01000672.1 GCA_020718785.1 Desulfatirhabdium butyrativorans
CATCGGAATTTTCGCCTCAAAAACGCAGAAATCTCAAAAAGCTAAATCAAATCTATGGATTATCATACTGCCGCCGCGCCTGACTCCGGGTTTTGTTGAACAAATCAAGCTCCCCTTCAGCAATTGATCTAGCTCCAGCAAGTTTCTTCGCCGCATCTACAAGCTGATTATATTCTTCCTCAGAGTCCGACTTTGTCCAATCAATCCCCCTGACTCCCAATTCCTCAATAATGGTTCGATCAAAAGGACAATGCGGCGGTTCAGGGATCCACCCAAGACACCACAAATACTTCAGGTAGAGATTCATTAGCTTTTGTAAAACCCCCAGCCTGAAAGTTCTATCTCTCAAGATGTTCAAATATGTCTCCGGCACAGCCCCCTTAATTTGCAAAAGTTCCTGTATGTGACTTTCAGAAGAAACCGTCTGCTTATACTTCCCCAGAACTGTCGTGCTTATTGTTTCCCGAAGATATTTTCGAAATCCTATCCGCTCCTTTTCAGGAGCACCTTTCGCGTAGACGTTGGCACGTCCAAAAGCCCCTCTGAAACTTAAAAGCCAAATCTCATCGTGTAAGAAGGTTCTCTGTAATTCGCTCAGTTCTTTCGGGTTCATTTTATTCACTTTCTGCAGTTTGTAATTTTTGTGCCATCGCACGGATTTCATCGTTCAACATATTGCGCAATTCCTTCGGGCTTTTTACGGTGACGTGACAGCCCCACGCGAGGAGCCAACGCATGACCTCAAACAGGCCTTTGGCCCGGAATGACAGTTCGACGCTCCCGTCGAGCCGGGTTTTAACTTTCTGTTCCGGGTGCCACTGCCGCTCCAAAACCCACGGGGCGACTTCTTTGTCGAATACCACCTTTACAGCATGAGCCTGATTATCCCCGGCGAAACGCTGAAAGGTTTCATTGAGCAGCTTTCCGGCATCAAATGTCTCTGGAACGGCAAAGGGCTTTGGCAATAAAACAGCCTGATCAATCCGTCCGACTGAAAGCTGCCGGATATCTGCGCTGTCGTCGAACCCGACAAACAGATACCACTCGCCTTGCAGGTTCGCCAAATGATACGGACAGACATCGAACGGCTTCTGTTTACCAGCATAATGGAGGCGGAGCATCCGGCGGGAGAGCAGTCCGCGAACGAGTGCTTTCCAAACGGGCGGCGAAATAGCGCGGGTTGGCGGCGCAGTGAACGAAAATCCGGCATAAAGCAGTTCGGGGTCAACGGATATCTGTTCAGGCAGCAGTTCCGCAATCTTACCGCATATACTTTGCAGATGTTCCGCAACCGGCGTGCCTCTGTATTGCCCCGCCGCCTTAACCGCTATCAGCAAATTCACCAAGTCGCCTTCCTGAAGGTTCAGGGCAGGAAGGAACCAGTTTTCGTCAGAATAGAAGAACCCTTTCCTCTCCCGGCTGTACTCGAGCGGAGCTCCAAGCTGGTCGCGCAGAAAGTCGACATCCCGCTGAACGGTTTTTCGGGAAACCTCCCATTCGTCCGCAAACAAAATACAGTTTGGATAGTTTCCTGCTCGAATCTGCCGATCCAGCGCCAGAATGCGAGAGAACTGTGATTTTGTCCGTTGCATGGTTTCGATTCTTAACAGTTCACAGGAGAAAAGCAACCGGACGGTCATTCGGACGGTCATTCTGCAATCAGTTTCGCCAGCGAACCCAAAACAATCCGGATAGAACCGATTTCCGGCGGCGGGGTCAGTTCCTTATCTATCAGCGGATCAAAACGCAACTGGTCAATCAGCGCGTACCGCAAAGGTTCAAACCGAAGTTCAATTTGTGTGTCATGATGGAACCGTAGAGATCGCGATAATTCCTGCGCTTTCTGCTCTTTCTGTTTCAACTCCTCTTCCAGTACCCGAAGTTCTTTTTGCACGGCCTTTGACTGCCCGTCCGCAAAAGAAAGTCGTCGCCGTTCTGCCGCAATCCGCTCTATTTCCTTCATCAGCGTTAAAAGCCCGTCTTTCGCCGGTTCATCACAAACCATTGCCGGAAACTCTTTCAAGATACCTGCCGAATCAACTGTCAGATTACATTGGCCTTTGCATGATGATAAAACAAGATACGCGCCCATTTCTGGATATTTTTTACGAAGCTCGGAGAAAATCACTTTGCTCCGCTCCACCGCCCTTTTCAATCCGTCGTTACCCAACATGTCTTTCTCCTGTTTAAGGGGAAAAGCATAAGGATCGCAGACGGACATAGAGTGGCCGTCAAACCCCTTATTTTATACCGCCAGACGGACATTCTTTGTCCCGCAACTCCGGTATCCTGCCTAAAAAATGGAAAGGATTATGAGAGCGCTCTATTTACTGCTCGGAAGCCTGCTGGTGGCCGCATACGGATGGAGTCGCCCTGTGCCCCCGACGTATTCTTTTTGCGAGGAGCCGTTCATCCATCCCCGCATCGTCCAAGAGCTGACAACATGGTGGAGCGATAACGGCGATCAGGTAATTTCTGTCAACCTGCCGGACTGTCAGAAAAGCAACCGGTTTTATGGGGATATCAATATCTATACGGAACTAGAGACCTGCCCGAGCGTCCGTTGCGGAGAAGAAAATAATTGGTTTGAGTACCAGTACATCGGCAAAACCGAGTCCGGCGTCCATATTCTAAAAATTAATGAGGGTGGCGGAACTTGTGTTTTACAGGGTTTTCTTCTGGTTCGCTTTGAAGAAGACCATGGGCTGACGTTTGACGAAACAACGCTTTCGTTCGAACCAAAAAACCGACTTCTGCTCCGACGGATCGGAGAAGCTTGGATTCCTTTCGTCCGCGATAAGGAATTTATTGTGCGGGCTGAACTATCCGGCAGCATACTGCAAGTGCAGACTCGTGAATCATTTGATCCTGCCTACAGGGGAAGTTATTCCATCAAACTGCAGTAGCTCCGACCCAGACATTCTCCCAAAGTAAAAATCCATTGTCCGGAATTTTTGACCCCCGAACCGATTGATTTTCCGATGGTTGGAACAAATTCAGTCCGGATTTTCCAAAGGTTGGAAATTCCGGTCTTTCCCCGGCGGGCGGGATGGGTAATATGGACGCCCAATCTATGAAATCCGTACCGTTCTGCCATCTTCATTTTCACACGGAGTACAGCCTGCTCGACAGTTCGTGCA
>DYRK01000673.1:0-2999 GCA_020718785.1 Desulfatirhabdium butyrativorans
CTAAGAGTAAGACTATGACTAAATAGTTTCACTAATTTTTAAACGCCTTCTAAGTATTTCTACAGCGTTTTGTCATTTTTTCGCTCCGGAGTGCTGAAATGACCCATTTTATAAGATCGGTCAGCACCTCTGCCAAACCATCTTATAAAATCGGCAGTTCGGCACTCCGGAAAAAATGCGTTCCCAAGCCGGGGCTTGGGAACGAGGAAAAAGCCGGGGCTTGGGAACGAGGAAAGGCCGGGACATCATTTACGGGAAAAATCTGAAAAGGGAGGGTCTGTAATGAACTGGGTAAATTTATTAGCCGCAACCATACGGCTGACAGACGCTTATGATTCGAACCGCGATTTCGGTTCTTCCGCGACTCAGCCGGGTCCGGAAAACCGCCGCCGTCATTCCGAAGGCTTATGGTTCGAACTGGCTGTTTTTATTCTCGAATATCTGCAACGCAAAGACGATGAAATTCCGGGAGCTTTTCTTTCCAGAGAGCCGCTGTATCAGGAAATCCGTGAGATACGGGTATTTCGGAATGTGGAAAACGAAGATGTGAATTATATTGTCAACCTGCTTGCATCGCCCTGCGAACTCAAATTTCATATACAGAATATCAGAGGCACATTTGACACGGCTCTGATTGAAAAAGCAAGAGCCGGCGCGGGAATCCGCTTATCTCCGACCGGCAGAAGCGTCTGTCTGCTGGCTTACGGTATAGATGACTGGCTTTATATGGATATTGACGTATGGAAACTGACTCGTACCATTGAACTCGGCAAATTTGACGATTTTCTGAAACGCACAGACAGCATCATCACCGTTATCCGCAACAAATCTTATGAAATCACGAGGATCAAAGAAATGCCGGCTTTGTCCGAGCGCAAAAAGAAAATCACGGAAGATAAGGAAGTCTATCTCAGCACTGTTGAAAAAACTCGGAAAATCGTCTCTGATATGAGAGAATTGCTTGATACGGACGAGGCGGTTCAAAAGAGGATTGAGGAATGGACAGAAAGCCATCCGGATGATTTTATTGATGAGATTGTCATAAAAAACCGTCTGAACCGGCTGCTTCAGATATTGGAATCTTTCAGCCGGAATTTCTCTTCGCTGATTGACGAAACCCAGACAAAAAGAAATACTCTGATTGACCCGGTCAATTTTTATGAGACCGGCATGTTTGTAGTAAAACACTGGTCCGATTTTTCAGCAGAGACATTTGACAGCCTGTTTCTGCTGAACGGCTTCTGGCTGCCCTCTAATCATCAGGCAACAGTCGGAGATATGATTCGCCGGAAAAAGCCCTCTGCTGATATCGGACAGACCCGGATGGTCATTTCCCTTAATGAGCCTGAACAGATCAGGAGATCGCTCGAGGTCTTTCTGGAACAGCACGGCACCGCTTTCAGAGAAAGGATTTGCTCGGGCAGTCCTGTTTCCCTGAGTGAGATTCTCGCGGGACAGGGATGGAATATCGGAGACATCAGTCATTTTGCCTCTCTTGTCGGTGTATTTACCGATCCTTCGAAACTCAGGATTGAACAAGGCAGAATCGTTGCAGCTCCGAATGAGTATTCTTCAGTCAGAAACACACTGCCTTTCGGCAGGATGGATGTCTCAGATATTCAGATGCTTTATCTGCCGGATAAATAATGCAAAAAATCGCTCCGCTCTATTTTTGCACTCCGGAAATTTTTTCTCGTTCCCAAGCCCGGCTTCGTTCTCTCGTTTCTCTCGTTCCCAAGCCCCAGCTTGGGAACGCACTTGCCGGGGAAGCCCCGGCTTCCCGTGACGGAAGACGACCCTAAGCCGGGGCTTCGGGAGCAGATGCGTTCCCAAGCCGGGGCTTGGGAACGAGGAAAGCAGGAATGACAGCGGGACGCCTGATTTACGTCCGGCTGCGTAACATCAGTTATAATAAGCAAATCCTCTCTCCTGAAATACACTTTTCACCCCATTGACTATTCCCTGTTTTCTATGGTATTCGCAATCCGGAGTGAGAAGTCAGCAGTACCGCCTTCAGGCGGCCTGTCATATAACGGAGGTTCGCTTATGGAAAAAAAGCTATTTATCACGTTGAGTTTTATTGTTTTTATTGCCTGCGGATGTTCCTCTCTGCTTCCGAGTACGAAAACAGATACGGGGTCCAGATGGCAGTCTTTTGACGAGGCTAAAAAGGCTTTTGACAAGATAGTTCCGTATAAAACTACATCGAAAGACCTTGATGCCATTGGGCTGGATCCGCTGAAAACTCCCAATATGGAGATATTAACCTATTTGGATATTATTCAGCGGTTTATGCCCCATCCGTCTATCACGGCGGATCATCTTGACAAAGGTATTCGGGATTGTATTTCCGCCAAAGACTTTTGCCGGGCAAGTCAGTTCACACTGCGGGAAATCAAGAAGGAACGCCGGGGAAATGTATTTCTCGATTTTTTCAGATTCAAACGGAAAACCGGCACATCAGGCTGGGAATTTCAGCCGCTTATTGTGATGAAAGATGATCTGGTGGTGTATAAAATGTGGAGCGGAAAACCCAATATCAATGAGACTGTGGAGGAAAATAATCCGCTGGGACCGCTTCAGAATTCAGGAGAGCTTTTAAGCAAATTGGTCGGCGACATGATATGAAGCCTCTGCCGGCTCGGATTGACAGAATCCGAGCCGGCAAAGAATTTGCTTTAATATCTGATGTCACACTGCCGGCAGCCTTATATTTTTTTTGCAGTAGAACAGGCATTTCTGCCTGTTTATGATAGCAGTAGAACAGGCATTTTTGCCTGTTCATGATAAAGGTCAGACAGAAATGTCTGACCCGCCGAATCTTATAAATCATATCAGACAGAAATGTCTGACCGAGCGACCTTAAAGACTTATAATTTTTTGCGGCAGAACAGGCATTTCTGCCTGTTTATGATAGCAGTAGAACAGGCATTTTTGCCTGTTCATGATAGCAGTAGAACAGGCATTTTTGCCTGTTCATGATAGCAGTAGAACAGGCA
>DYRK01000674.1 GCA_020718785.1 Desulfatirhabdium butyrativorans
GTTCCCAAGCCCCAGCTTGGGAACGCATCTGCGCCCGAAGCCCCGGCTTCGGGCGGTCTCCCGTCACGGGAAGCCGGGGCTTCCCCGGCAAGTGCGTTCCCAAGCAGGGGCTTGGGAACGAGAAAAAGGAATGTACAGGGATTGAGTTTAATAATGATAAGCGTTCCGGTCTCTTACGGTTTAAGAGAATTTCCGGATAAAATCAGAATATCCCTGATATAGAATATTTTTTTATTCGGATATAATTATAACTTTAAGCAAACAAATAACAAAGTCAGAAAGGGGAACATCATGTTTTGTTTTCAATGTGAACAGACGGCAAAAGGACAAGGCTGCACAAAAATCGGTGTGTGCGGAAAAAAACCGGAGGTAGCGGCTTTGCAGGATATGCTGATTCATGCGGTAAAAGGACTGTCTCTGTATGCTGTCGAATGCCGCAAAAAGGGAATAATTGATGAGGCTGTAAACCGCTTTACCTGCGAAGCGGTATTTTCGACTTTGACCAATGTGGATTTTGATCCGGACCGCTTTGTCGGTCTGATCTCCGAATGTGTGAGATTGCGCGATGATCTGAAAAAAAAGATCAAAGCCGCGGGCGGGAAAAGCGATTTTTCCGAAAAAGCAGCCACGTTCATTCCCGCGAAGAGTCTGAGCGAACTTGTGGCTCAGGGTGAAAAAACAGGGATAAAATCCGATCCTGATGAGGGTTCAGACACTCATTCCCTGCGGTGGCTGCTGGTTTTCAGTCTCAAGGGAGTCTGTGCATACGCGGATCATGCCGCGATTCTGGGTCAAAGCGACGATAAAGTTTATGCTTTTATTCACGAGGCAATGGCAGCAACCCTGAACATGAATCTGAGCGTTGATGAACTGATCGGGCTGGTGATGAAATGCGGGGAAACCAATCTGAGAGCCATGGAACTTTTGGATGCAGCCAATACCGGCGTGTACGGACATCCGGTTCCCACAAAAGTGCCGCTCGGTGTGAAAAAAGGCAAGGCAATTCTGGTTTCCGGGCATGATCTCAAAGACTTGGAGGCTGTTCTGAAACAAAGCGAGGGAAAAGGCATTTATGTTTACACTCACGGCGAAATGCTTCCCTGTCACGGCTATCCGGCACTGAAAAAATATCCTCATTTTTACGGACATTACGGAACTGCATGGCAGAATCAGGCAAAAGAATTTTCAGCGTTTCCGGGTGCGATTCTGATGACCACAAACTGTATTCAGAAACCGCAGGATGCGTATCAAGACCATATTTTCACTACCGGACTGGTAGGCTGGCACGGAGTCAGACATCTTGCGGATAAGAATTTCGCACCGCTGATTGAAAAAGCTTTGGCTTTGCCCGGTTTTTCCCAAGACACCGAGGGCAAATCGGTCATGGTCGGATTCGGTCATAACGCGGTGATGGGCGTTGCCGGTGCGGTGGTCGAGGCAGTCAAAAACAAAGCCATCCGGCATTTCTTTCTGGTGGCAGGATGCGACGGCGCAAAGCCGGGGCGGAATTATTACACGGAATTTGTGGAAAAAGTTCCAAAAGACTGTGTTGTGCTGACCCTCGCGTGCGGCAAATTCCGTTTCTTTGACAAAGATATGGGGAACATCGGCGGAATTCCGCGGCTGCTGGATATCGGTCAGTGCAATGACGCATATTCCGCAATTCAGATCGCTTCCGCCTTAGCCGGTGCGTTTAAGTGCGGAGTGAACGATCTGCCGCTGTCCATGATTCTGTCATGGTATGAGCAGAAAGCCTGCGCCATTCTTCTGACCCTGCTTTTCCTTGGAATAAAGAACATAAAGCTGGGACCGACTCTTCCGGCATTTATTTCGCCCAATGTGCTGAAAGTGCTGGTGGAAAAATTCAATATTGCTCCAATCGGCACGCCGGATGCGGACCTGAAAGCGATTCTGGGATAAATCCGGTTATCATTTCCACCGTCACAATTTGCGCTTTCTCGTTCCCAAGCCACGGCTTGGGAACGCACTTGCCGGGGAAGCCCCGGCTTCCCGTGACGGAAGACTGCCCGAAGCCGGGGCTTCGGGCGCAGATGCGTTCCCAAGCAGGGGCTTGGGAACGAGGGGAAGACCTTGAAGGTTTTCAAAACCTTCAAGGTCTGAGAGTGCCGGAACATAACCAGATGGAATGATAAATGATATTTTGGACAACTTGATGAAATAGTATTATCTCATGGGGTTGACAACTTCAAATCCTTCAAGCAATATAATCTTGCAAAATTTTTCATCTGCACAGACAATCTTCATCTTTTTGTGTTTTACTGACTTCATAATTGAAAGTTGTATTGCATCAAGGGTTTTGAGACTGTTGTTTTTGCCGTGTTTTAATAGAAGATTCACCGATTCTTTTTTTTCAGATTCTGTAAATTCGGCAATTTTGTAAATTTTGTTTTTAATATCCTGTGCAAACAACTTTCTCAAGGAAATAAAATTAGTTTCGTCAATCTCGCCTGTCCTTACTTTCAGCGCGATTGCAGAATAAAATTCAATAATGCTGATGTCTGAAATAACAAAGCCAGCATCAGACTCTGAAAACAGTCTGTCAATCAAATCAGTTCCGTCTTCCCGATGATAGCGTTTTACAAGGGCATTGGTATCGAAAAAATATGTATTCACATTCTTTCCCTCTCCTCAATAATAATATCTGACAGATTTCCCCTTATCGGACTCAATTCCTTTCTGACCTGATTCAAAGTCACTTCGGAATCTGCTTCTCGTATTATGGCTTCCAAGAACGGATTTTCTTTTTCTGCCGGTTTTGTCCTGACAGATTCCATAAAATTCAATACTTGTAAAATTTGTTCGGCATTGAAAGTATTAAGCATATCAAATACTTGTTCATATAAGTTCTTTTCTGATGTTTCTGCCATACTGCCTCCCTGTGTCTGAAAAATCCTATATCTTTGCGGAACTTTGCGGTTAAACAAAAAGTATAGACGCACGGCCGTGCATCCTACTGATTTCTGTATCAGCAGGCTGTCTGCTTGTCAATAAAAAAGCCCGCAAGATGAAAACCTTACGGGCTGATGGACTCCCTTTCGGGAATCGGAGTTTCGAAAATGTCCCCCGGCCGCTCCCGGCGGATTGACGGTCATTTTTATCCTTTGGCGCC
>DYRK01000675.1 GCA_020718785.1 Desulfatirhabdium butyrativorans
ACTTCCTTTTTCTGCCAGACAATCGCATCCGAGGGGCAGGCTTTGGCGCAGAGTCCGCATTTGGTACAGATTTCCGGATCAATTTCAAACTTCAGCAGCGCGACGCAGCGTTTGGCAGGGCATCGTTTCTCATAGATATGCGCGTGATACTCCTCTTTGAAGTATCTCAATGTGGAAAGAACCGGATTGGGTCCCGTCTGTCCCAGACCGCAGAGCGCGGATTCCTTGATTACTTTTGAAAGCTCTTCCAGCGCATCAATATCTCCCGGCTCCCCGTGTCCCTCACATATCTTTTCCAATATCTGCAAGAGCCGCCGCGTCCCTTCCCGGCATGGCGTGCATTTTCCGCAGGATTCATCCTGAATAAAATCCATGAAAAACCGTGCCATATCCACCATGCAGGTATTTTCGTTCATGACGATCATACCGCCGGAACCCATGATTGCCCCGACTTTGGCAATGGCTTCATAATCCACGGGCGTATCAATATGCTGCTCAGGCACACAGCCGCCCGAAGGTCCGCCCAACTGAACAGCCTTGAATTTCTTCTTGTTCGAGATACCGCCGCCGATATCATAAATGATGGTTCTCAGGCTGGTCCCCATCGGCACTTCCACAAGCCCGATATTGTTCACATCTCCGGAAAGGGCAAAGACTTTGGTTCCCTTGCTTTTTTCAGTTCCCACACCCGCATACCACGCGCCGCCGTTCAATATGATCTGGGGAATATTTGCCAGCGTCTCCACATTATTGAGAACCGTGGGCTTTTCCCACAAGCCTTTCTGCGCGGGAAAAGGCGGACGTGGACGCGGCATTCCGCGCTTTCCTTCGATAGATCGCATCAGCGCAGTTTCTTCTCCGCATACAAACGCGCCCGCGCCTTCGTAAATTTCAATATCAAAACTGAAACCGGTTCCCAGAATATCGTCTCCGAGCAGTCCGTATTCCCGTGCCTGCTTAATGGCAATATTCAGCCGGCGGATAGCCAGCGGATATTCGGTTCTCGCATAAATAAAACCCTTATGCGCGCCGATAGCCTTTGCCGCGATAATCATGCCTTCGAGAACCGCATGGGGATCTGCTTCGAGAACGCTACGATCCATGAATGCACCGGGATCGCCTTCATCCGCGTTGCAGATCACATATTTCACATCACCCTTGCTTCTGCTGGCAAACTCCCATTTCAGACCCGTGGGAAAACCCGCGCCGCCTCTTCCCCTGATCTGCGAAGTTTTCACTTCCGCGACAATCTGTTCGGCTGTCATTTCCTGAAGCGCTTTGGCTGCACCGAAATAGCCGTCCCTCGCGATATAATCGTCAATGACTTCGGGATCAATAAGCCCCTTGTTCCGCAATACCCAGAGCATCTGGTGGGAAAAAAAGGGGATTTCGTTCATATTCGGGATGGTTTCTTTGGACGCGGATTCGACATAGAAGAGCTTTTTCACAGGTCTGCCTTTGAGAAAATGCTCCTCCACCAGAAAAGGAATCTCTTTGGGCGTCAGTTTCTGATAAAAAATTCCTTCGGGCTGAACCAGCATAACCGGACCCACCGCGCAGAAGCCGTTACATCCGGTCTCGACCACAACGATTTCCTCTGCAAGCCCCCGACGCTCAAGTTCGCTTTTAAGGGTATCCATTACAGCCTGTGTTCCTGAGGAATGGCAGCCCGTACCCCCGCACAGCATCAACTCTGTTCTTATTTTCTTCATGCTTTCTGTTCTCCAATTAACCCCTGGCAAGGGCAAATTCGGTCTGAACTTCACCCTTCAGGACATGCCGTTTGAAAACCTGGCGCATTTTGTTGGCATTCATTTGCTGATAGACAATCGGCTGCTGGCCCTCCATCTCCACGGTGACATTGGGTTCGCTGCTGCACATTCCCATACAGCCGCTGGCAACCACCCGGATATCCTGACGATCTGCCTGAGCCATCTCTTCCATGAGAGTGTTCATTACTTCCCGGGCCCCGGCAGCAATACCGCAGGTTCCCATGTGAACCAGTATCCTGATACTGGACTTTCCGTCTCTCAGCGACAGATCCTTTGAGACGCTTTCCTTCAACTTTTTAAGTTCCTGTATGGTCAGTTTTGCCATGATGATCCTCCTTGACGAGCGGAAATTCAAAGAAATTGAATTCGAAGAAACCGTGCCGCACTGGGGTGCGACACTCCTAAGCTATTCATATTGTTTCAGTACCTGGGTCATCTGATTTGCGGTCACATGACCGTAAATATCCTTGTCAACCACTGCGACAGGGGCAAGACCGCAGGCGCCCAGGCATCTTACAGCTTCCAGAGAAAAGCGTCTGTCATCGCTGGTTGTCCCTTCTTTCACACGGTATTCTTTACGAATCCGGCTGATTACCTCTTTGATGCCCAGGACATAACACGCGGTTCCCATACATACTTTTATGGTATGACGACCCTTGGGCTGCATGGAAAACAGTGCATAAAAGGAAGCGACGCCGAAAACTTCGCTGGAAGAAAGATTGAGTCCGCGGCTGATATAATCCATCAGTTCGGTCGGAAGATAGCCGACGACGTTCTGGCACTCCCGCAGAACAGGAATGACCGCGCCGGGCCTGCCCCGAAAACCGTTTATGATTTCGTCAATTTTCAGCCAATCATTTTCTTGGATATCAGGATGCTGAGGGTGTACTTTGTATGCCATGTTCAACTCTCCCAATCATGTTTGCGTTTACGATCCGTTTGATAAAACGATTTGGAAAATCGTTTTACAGTAAAACGGCTTTGCAAGCCGTTTTGTGTCTGTTTCAGCAGAACGATTTGGAAAATCATTTTACGGCCGATTTAAAAACGATTTGGAAAATCGTTTTACAGTAAAACGGCTTTGCAAGCCGTTTTGTGTCTGTTTCAGCAGAACGATTTGGAAAATCATTTTACGGCCGATTTAAAAACGATTTGGAAAATCGTTTTACAGTAAAACGGCTTTGCAAGCCGTTTTGTGTCTGTTTCAGCAAAATCGTTTTACTGCCGATTTAAAAAGCTCAGATTATGTCACCGGGCAGTATAGCAAAAAATCCCTGACCGGACAAGACCTAATATAACGTGAGTTCGACATAAAAAATGATTGATTTTTTCTCGTTCCCAAGCCCCGGCTT
>DYRK01000676.1 GCA_020718785.1 Desulfatirhabdium butyrativorans
TTTCAAAACATCGGACCGCATTTCTCAGGTTCTCTCCACGGTCCCCCGTCGGAAGCTGCAAATACGCATTCCCCATATTGTTCTGCGTGTCCGCATAGTCTTGCGGGAAGTCCTTTTCGGTTCTGACCCGCAAAGCGTTTTCATAACATCGGACCGCATTTCTCAGGTTCTCTCCCCGGTCCCCCGTCGGAAGGTCTGAATACGCAGCCCCCAAATTGTTCTGCGTGGTCGCATAGTCTTGAGGGAAGTCCTTTTCGGAATAGACCCGCAAAGTGTTTTCAAAACATCGGACCGCATTTCTCAGGTTCTCTCCACGGTCCCCCGTCGGAAGGTCTGAATACGCAGCCCCCAAATTGTTCTGCGTGGTCGCATAGTCTTGAGGGAAGTCCTTTTCGGAATAGACCCGCAAAGTGTTTTCAAAACATCGGACCGCATTTCTCAGGTTCTCTCCACGGTCCCCCGTCGGAAGCTGCAAATACGCATTCCCCATATTGTTCTGCGTGTCCGCATAGTCTTGCGGGAAGTCCTTTTCGGTTCTGACCCGCAAAGCGTTTTCATAACATCGGACCGCATTTCTCAGGTTCTCTCCCCGGTCCCCCGTCGGAAGGTTAAAATACGCAGCCCCCAGATTGTTCTGCGTGGTCGCATAGTCTTGCGGAAAGTCCTTTTCGGAATAGACCCGCAAAGCGTTTTCATAACATCGGACCGCATTTCTCAGGTTCTCTCCCCGGTCCCCCGTCGGAAGGTTAAGATACGCATTCCCCAGATTGTTCTGCGTCATGGCATAGTCCTGCGGGAAGTCCTTTTCGGAATAGATCCGCAAAGCGTTTTCATAACATCGGACCGCATTTCTCAGGTTCTCTCCCCGGTCCCCCGTCGGAAGGTCAGCAAGCGCAAGCCCCAGATTGTTCTGCGTCATGGCATAGTCCTGCGGGAAGTCCTTTTCGGAATAGATCCGCAAAGCGTTTTCATAACATCGGACCGCATTTCTCAGGTTCTCTCCCCGGTCCCCCGTCGGAAGCTGACAATACGCAGTTCCCAGATTGTTCTGCGTTTGAGCATAATCCTGCGGAAAGAGATCTTTAGTTCTGATTCGCAGGGCATTCTGAAAACAGGCAATTGCCGTTGTGAGGTTTTCTTCACAGTCACCGGTCGGAAGGTTACTGTAAGCATTTCCCAGATTGTCCTGCGTTTGAGCATAGTCATGGGGAAAGCGGTCTTCGGTTCTGACCCGCAGGGCATTCTGAAAACAGGCAATTGCCGTTGTGAGGTTTTCTCCACGGTCACCGGTCGGAAGCTGACAATACGCAACCCCCAGATTGTTCTGCGTCCTGGCATAGTCCTGTGGGAAGTCTTTTTCGGAATAAACCCGCAAAGCCTTTTCATAACATTCTATGGCTTTTCTTAGGTTCTTTCCCCGGTCCCTCGTCGGAAGGTCTGAATACATAACCCCCAGATTGTTCTGCGCGGTCGCATAGTTTTCCTTATTACCGACAGCTTTTGCTTTTTCAGCGGCAAGCTCATAAGCGGCAAGGGCTTCTTTCAATTTGGGATAGGGGCGACATTCCTGTGCGGCACGGGCAAGGGTGAAGGCGCAGTACCCGATTAAATTGTCATTTCGAGTCTGTTTTGCCCGCTCCAGATTTGCCGCAGCACGGAGATAAGCGGCGTTGGGATTAGTTTCTATCAATTTGCCGATGGCGTCAGCTTCGGCATTGATTTCGGCTTCAAGTTCCTGAATGCGTTGGGGGGTCATGGGCTTTCTCCTTTGTTGTTGTCTTTGCGGCAAATGTCTGAATCAGGATTTTCAGGATTAAAGGATTTACAGGATTTTTGTCAAGCCTCCCGGACTCCTGAGCCTTCGGACGGCTGAACCTGTGAATCCTTAAATCCCGAAAATCCTGAAAATCCCAGTTCAGACATTGTGCGGCAAATGTCTGAATCAGGATTTTCAGGATTAAAGGATTTACAGGATTTTTGTCAAGCTGATTCTGCGGGAATCTTTCTGACATACGGTTAAAAACATGCGGCAGGACTGTGAAACAGAAATCCTGAAAATCCTCTAATCCTGCAAATCCTGATTCAGACATTTTCCTAACAGATTAGCAACTGCTCCAAGTCAATTTTCGCTTTTACCCCAAGCAGGAAATCCAATCCGATAATTCCGTCAATGTCAAATCCGTAATCCATTGCGCCGATTTCAACTTCAAAATCATTCAAATGAAAATTTCCCATAGACAGTTTGTCAAGCCTTTTAATAAAAACAAATTCTGTTCCGCCGATCCCGCGAAGCTCACGTACAATATCATCCGGTTCGGGACGTATCCCGATGCTGATGACGCTATTTATTGAAAACACAGTACCTGCCGAACCTGTATCAATAAGCACATTCCCGCAATGTACCCGTTTTCCCGAATAAATTAAAGAAGCGGAAGCAAACAGTAAATCATGTTGAAGTATTATATTCATCGAATTCCCCGTATGCCCAGCCATCGGCGTTCACTGATGTCAAGTTCCTCACGGCCGGTATGAAATACGAAAAGTTCACGTATCGGGTCTTCGCTCTTCAATTTTTTATAAGCGTTCATTGCAGACAGGGAATCAGTAAAAGTATCAATCACAGCGATTTGTTCCAGTATGCGTTTTCCTGATTCGGATCGAGCTTTTACGGCTTCTATCAGCAGCCATTGCTGCGGATAATATGTACGAACTTCCTGCCAGTTCATTTTATTTTTATCAATCCGTCGGTGGGTCATAGGCTTTCTCCCATGTAAGTCATCATAAGTTACTGATTTTACGTTCCCGGCTTTTTCGGATTTTCATCCGGTGCATACCCGACTGAAAGGCGGGGGAACGCTCCTTTGTTGTTGTCTTTGCGGCAAATGTCTGAATCAGGATTTTCAGGATTAAAGGATTTACAGGATTTTTGTCAAGCCTCCCGGACTCCTGAGCCTTCGGACGGCTGAACCTGTGAATCCTTAAATCCCGAAAATCCTGAAAATCCCAGTTCAGACATTGTGCGGCAAATGTCTGAATCAGGATTTTCAGGATTAAAGGATTTACAGGATTTACAGGATTTCTGTCAAGCGGATTCTGCGGGAATCTTTCTGACATACGG
>DYRK01000677.1 GCA_020718785.1 Desulfatirhabdium butyrativorans
GCCGGAAACTCCCGGCTCTCTAAAGATAATTCTTATTTCCGAAAATGTCTATTTTAAAAGCCCGATAGGGAATCTGTCCCTATCGGCTTATTTATTTTTACCGCCGTCATAATTTGAGCGTTTATGTCATTCTGAGCGTAGCGAAGGATCCAATCCCTGCACGGAGATTTTTCGTTGCGCTCAGAATGACATCCTTTTGTAGATAATTTTGGGATAGGTTCTTCTTTTGAAAAAAATTCCGCTCGAAAAATATTGACAGGATGGAAAATATGGATTAAAAGAATTTCGGATGAATAACAAATGAGGAGAACATCATTCAGTAATTTCCGAACTATCTGAAAGGAAACGATTATGGGAAGGAGTAAATTCTCTCAGGAAGAATTGGAGGGTATTCAGGAGCAAATCAGACAAAAATCAATTTCTTATGATTATAGAACCAGAGACTATCCATTTGAACTTATTTCTGAAAAATTCGGAGATGAAAAATTATATATCCCCGATTATTTGAGAGCATTTGTCTGGAGACCCGAAAGACAGTCGAAATTCATCGAGTCTGTCTTACTGGGAGTCCCGTTGACCCCGTTTCTCGTTTCAGAAGATAAAGACGGCAGACTGGAAATAATAGACGGATCGCAAAGAATCAGAACATTGATTGCTTTTTCTGAAAACAAGTTGAGATTAAGAGGACTTGAAATTCTCGACAGAATCAATGATGCTAAATTCAAAGATTTGCCGAGATACTTTCAGAATCGTGTGATGAACAGAGATTTCAAATTCATAGAGGTAAGCGGCAAAGCGGATATTTCTGTCAGAAAAGATATTTTCGAACGAATAAATACGAGCAGCGAGCGATTGAGTGACAGTGAGATGAGGAAAGTTTCTTATTCCGGTCCTTTTTACGATTTGATTCTCGAATTGAGGCATAATACCGATTTCAGAGATGTTTGCCCTGTCACTCCGGAAAAAGAGAAAAGAGGAGAATACGAAGAATTGATTTTGAGATTTTTCGCTTACATTGACAGATATGAAGAATTCAAACATGACGTTGCCGCTTTTCTTGATTCTTATCTTGACGACATGAACAATACGAATTTCGACAGAAAATATTATCTGAAATCATTCGATAATATGGTCGGATTTATCAAAAGGTATTTTCCTGCCGGGTTCAGAAAAGAGAAAAAGTCGAAAAGCACCCCCAGAGTTCGATTCGAAGCCATTGCTGTCGGCGTTCATTTGGCTTTGAAGGAAAAACCCGATTTGGTTCCTCAATATATGGATTGGCTCGATTCGAAAGAGTTTGCCAAAGAAACGACTTCGGATTCGAGCAATAATCCGGGCAAATTGAAAAGCCGAGTCGAGTTTGTGAGAGATTGTTTACTCAATGTAAAAACCAAAGATAAGCTGATGTATGGATAACGCCAGACTTGATTTCGAAAAAAGAAAGAATGAAATTGAGAACTATCTCGCTTTTATTGTTATTTTGTCGGAAGATGAAAATACCCGACTGAAATACAAAAAAGACGAAGGGATAATTGAAGAAAAGATATCGGATCAACTGCAAAAAATATTGATCGCAAACGGCTTTCTTTTGCTCTATAATTTAATTGAAGCAACCGTGAGAAGTTCGATTGCGGAGATTTATCTTGAGGTGAGAGACAAGGGCATCACTTTCGGAGAACTTTCGGAAAAATTGAAAAAAATTTGGATCGAACAAAGTACAGACAGTCTCAAAGAGGGAAATTTCAGACAGGATAAGTTGAATAAACAAGTATTGGATATTGCCGAAGCCGTCTTGAAAAAAAAGACCGTCACCCTTTTGAAAGAAAAGATGGATTTTTCCGGAAATCTTGATGCACAGAAGATCAGAGAGCTTGCGAAAAAATTCGGATTCGAGACTCCGAGAGACGGAAGAAGTCTGGCTACGATAAAAGAGAAACGAAATCGTCTTGCTCATGGAGAATACACATTTTCCGAAATAGGCAAGGATTTTACGGTAAAAGATTTGAATGAATTCAAAATCGAAACTTTCGTATTCCTATCTGATGCGATTGATAAAATTGAAGATTTTATCATAAACAGAAGATATACCGTTACTGCTTGAAAATGAACGATATTTTTTCAAAAAAAATGAAGCCTGCTTATGCCGGCTTATTTATTTTCCGGGAATAAAGGAGAAAGCGATGCCTGTTCAAAGCCTCAGTGATATTTCTACATGGAAAAAATTAACGGAACAAAGCAAAGTCTTTTTACAGCCTGAAAAACATCTCAAAAACCTCGTTAAAGAAAATGCAAGACTCGAAAAATTTTCTTTAAAAGGCGGCGGTATTTTTTATGATTTTTCCCGCCAGCGATTAGATGAAAAGACGCTGAAATTTTTGCTTGAACTTGCTGAAGAACGAAAATTGAAAGCGCAGTTTCAGGCAATGATGAGCGGAGAAAAAGTCAATTCTACGGAAAAGCGTGCTGCGCTTCACACTGCATCCAGGGATTTTTCAAACAATAATACCTTGCTGATAGACGGCAAAGATGTCATGCCTGAAATCAGAAGCGTAAATAATGAGATAAAAGCCTTTGCGGAAAAAGTTCATTCGGGAAAAATCACCGGCTCGACCGGCAAGCCTTTCAAGCACATTGTCGTGATCGGCATCGGCGGCTCCTATCTCGGCACGGAATTTGTCTCCGAGTCATTATCAGCTTTTGCGGATAAGCAAATCGAAATCCATTATTTAGCCAATGTGGACATTCACAATTTCGGGAAAATCGCTTCCTGCATTGATCCTGAAACGACCTTGTGGATTGTCGTTTCAAAAAGTTATACGACTGCTGAAACCTCGGCAAATACGGAGCAGGCTTATACTTTTATGAAATCAAAGGGCATTGATCCCTCAAAGCATGTAGTCACAGTCACGGCAAAAGGCAGCCCCGGCGATGATCCCTCAAATCCTGTGCTTGCCTCGTTCTATATGTTTGACTTCATCGGCGGACGCTACAGCGTAACTTCTGCGGTGGGCGGTGTTCCGCTCAGTCTCTATCTCGGATATGAGCAGTTTGAACGCTTTCTCAAAGGCGCAGAGGAAATGGACATTCACGCCAAAACTGCGCCGCCGGAGAAAA
>DYRK01000678.1 GCA_020718785.1 Desulfatirhabdium butyrativorans
GGCGTCAACATAGATGTTGTTTCCGGTATTTTGACCCAGTTCCTGAATCTCTGCCTCCGAAATGGCACGATTGTAAATGCGAACATCATCAACCATGCCTTTGAAATAGTTGTTGCTGAAGGTATTGTATCCTATATAACAGTTTGCATTATCTATCAATGTCTCGGATGAGAAAGAACCGCCTACGCTTGTCGAACCGACCTCCGCACCGTTGACATATCCTTTCAATTCGGAGCCGTCCCACAGCAGCAATATATGATTCCATTCAGAGGCAGAGGCTACGGATGAGGCATTGGTGAAAGCCCATGAATTTCCGCTGTTTCCTGTTGCTGTGGTTTTCACTCCGATTTTTGTATTACCGCCAGCATCTATACCTATTCTGAGACCCCGTGCGGTCATGTGCTGAACGATAAGGGTATCATCGTTTGTTCCCGCATTCATATTTTTCACCCATGCGGAAACAGTAAGCGATGATTGCCCTTTGAGGTCATCATCCACACTGAGCAGGCCAATAAAATCATCCACACCGTCAAGGGTTGCAGATTGCCCGATAACGCCGGTTCCGTAAGACAGCCCGCCGTTTTCCGTGCCGTTATTGCCATTCCCGGAACTGTCGTTTGCGTTGCCTTCAAATTCATAATGGGCAACCAGACCCCGGCTTGTGTCCGGGCGCATTGTGTAAAGTTCCTGAACTTCTTTAACGGAAAGCACCCGGTTGTAAATGCGGACATCATCCATCAGACCGCTGAAATGCTGGTCACTGTCCCAGCAGCCGTTGAGACAATCCTGTTCCGCACCGAGCCATAAGCCTTCGACATAAAGTTTGCCGTCGGTCCCGGCGCCGTATCCGCCGGAGGTTTCCGCAAAAACGCCGTCAAGATAAAATGTTGTCTTGTCTGTCTCCGTAATGACGGTAAGCATGTGCCATTGCCCATCATTTGCGGTAACATTTGTCACATACATATACTCATTATAGTAGGCTCTTAACGTATTGCTGTACTCGCCCTGAACATGGATGACGTATTCGTTATCCCGACTGGTATTTGCCCCGCTGATCAAACCGAAGGTGTCATCATCTGTTTTAATCCACAGATTCGCCGTTACCGTGGCTCCGCTCATGACGTTGCCGGGAAGCTGTATTTTGTCGTCTGTCCCGTCAAAACTTGCAGACTGACCGATGACGCCGCTTTCATAACTGACGCCGCCGTTTTCCGTGCCGTTATTGCCGTTCCCGGAACTGTCGTTTGCATTGCCTTCAAATTCATAATGGGCAAGCAAGCCCCGGCTCACATCCGGGATATTCTCGTTGTAAAGCCCCTGAATGTCTTCGGCAGAAAGGGCATAGTTGTAGATACGGATGTCGTCAACAACGGCGTTTGCCCAAGATTCACCGGTTCCGCCGTCACTAAAATGATTTGTACCCAGGGTCAGATCAGCCGAACCTGTGTATGGAACAAAACTGCCGGTATTCTTGCTGTTTTCCAGAACGCCGTTCACATAAATACAGACTTTTTCGCCGTCATAGACGCCGGTTACATGATACCAGATTCCCAATTGCTGTTTTGTTGTCGAATATACATATTTATCCTGATCATCCGCACTGTTTTCCGTATGGAAGATGAAACCGTCTTCTCGGCTGCCCAACTCATAATTAAGCTTATTCTGGTTTGTATCCGCAATTTTCAACACCATTCTTGCATCTATTTCATTGAGTTTCACCCAGCAGGAAAGCGTCATTTGTCCGGTCAGACTCAGGTAACCGTCATCGGGAACCGCCACGTAATTCTGACCGTCGGTCAAATCCAGCCCGCCGCCGGAAATGCCCTCAGTGCGTTGCCATGTATTTCCCGAAAAATTGGTGATAGCGCCGTTATGTCCGTTGCCGCTGCTGTCAATGGCGGTGTTCCCGTCTGCTTCGTCAAATTTCCAGTGGGCGATGAGTTTTGCCGCTTTCGTAGTCGCTGAAACCTCAGCCGTGTATTCGCTGTAAACCGTGTTTGTATTGCTCGTGTGCGGGTCGGTCTTGGTGCGGACACGGAAATAATAGGTCGTGTCCGGCGAAAGCCCGGTTACGGTGATGCCGGTTGCGCTTTTGTTTGCCGTTATCCCGAACAGCGTGTAGGTCCCGCCGGATGTCGTGGCAAAAGACACCTCGTAACCGCCGGTTGCTCCGGTGTAAGCAATCGGCGTCCATGTCAGGGAAACGCTTGTTCCGGCGGGCGTTGCGGCTGCGAGATTTACGGGGGCAACGGTCTGACTGCTTTCCCAGTTTCCGCCTTCCTGTTTTGAATTGAGGAAAGTGCGGAGGGTGTCATTATCTGTGTGAAAGGCGTTGTATTCCAGATGAAGCTCGGTCAGATTTGTCAGGTTCGCCAACTCCGGCGGAATGCTGCCGCTCAACTGGTTTTTGTTCAGGTCAAGGCGGGTCAGGCTCGTCAGGCTGCCCAATTCCGAAGGAATGCTCCCGCTCAACTGATTGCCCTGCAAATTGAGGTAAGTCATGTTTTTCAGATTGCCGAGTTCCGGCGGAATCGTCCCGGTGATTGTCCAGTTCGTATGCAGATAAAGCTTTTCGAGATTGACCAGATTGCCCAATTCCGGCGGAATCGTTCCGCTCAGATTGTTGTAGTTCAGATAAAGCTTTGCCAGGGCTGTGAGATTTCCGAGTTCCGGCGGAATGCTGCCGCTCAACTTGTTGCTGTACAAATAGAGGGTTTTCAGTTTTACGAGGTTGCCGATTTCGGGCGGAATGCTGCCGGTCAACTGATTCTGCCGCAGGTTGAGATAGGTCATATTGACCAGATTTCCGAGTTCCGGCGGAATGCTCCCGCTCAACTGATTGGAGGATAAAAGAAGATGTTCTGCCTTCAGCAGATTTCCGAGTTCCGGCGGAATGTTCCCGGTCAACTGATTGGAATAGAGATAAAGGCGAAGCAGATTTGTCAGGCTGCCGAGTTCCGGCGGAATCGTTCCCGTCAACTGGTTTTCATTCAGATAAAGCTGTGTCAATTTCGTGAAATTGCCCAGTTCCGGCGGAATATTTCCCGTCAACTGGTTTTCATTCAAGTAAAGATGTGTCAGTTTTGTCAGGCTGCCCAATGCCGAGGG
>DYRK01000679.1 GCA_020718785.1 Desulfatirhabdium butyrativorans
AAGTGCGTTCCCAAGCCGGGGCTTGGGAACGAGGAAAAGCGGGTTTCAAACCCGCTTTACTTGTCGGCTGCATGGACATTGAAGGGGAACAGATGAAAAAAAAACAGACACTCACTTTCAGACTCGTCACAGGTGGAACTGCGGTGGTATTGCTTCCGCTGCTTGTTGTGGGATATTTTTCTGTTACCCGTGCATCCGAAGGACTTGCAAAACTTTCCGAAGAGCAGGCGGTTCACCTTGCCAGAAATTTTTCCGAGATGGTTCAGTTGGTACTGAGCGAGGAGATGAAGCTTACCCGTGAACTTTCTGTGGGGAACGCGACCATAAAGGCTGTCACAAAGGCAGAGGGTTCCGGCGCGGAAAATGCCGCGGAAGACATCGGGAAATTGAATATGAAACTTGCCAATGCCATGAAAGAACTCGGAGAGCATTATGAAACCATTCTGGCCACAGATGCCGCGGGTGTTGTTTTTGCGGACGCGCATGGCGGCAAATTCAAAGGTATTTCTGCCGCGGACCGTGAATATTTTCAGATCGCAAAAAGCGGAAAAGCCAATGTGAGCGAACCGGTCGTATCCAAACTGTCGGGCAATCCGGTGGTCCCGGTGTGCGCGCCTGTTTATTCTTCTGAAACAGGCAATTTTGCCGGAACCGTCATAACGGTGCTGAAACTGGAATTTCTCTCTGACAAAATCACCTCTGTCAGAATCGGCGAAACCGGATACCCATATATCCTTGATAAAAAAGGTCTGTGTATTGCCCATCCTGAAAAAGATATCGTGTTCAGAACCGACATCAATACCCTCAAAGGAATGGAAGATATTGCAAAATCTGTTGCCTCGGGAGAAACAGGAGTCAAATCTTATTTTTTCAGAGGAAAAAGAAAAATTGCCGGATACGCGCCGGTTAAAATAAACGGCTGGTATGTTGTGGTGACAAAAGACGAAGATGAATTCATGACCGCGGCTTACGCAATCCGGAAAGTCATACTGATTGTGACCGGCATTTCGCTGACCCTGACTGTTTTTGCGGTGGTATGGCTTGCCCGAAGCATAAGCCGCCCTATTCTGCGTGTGATCGAAGGACTGACCGAAGGCGCGGTCCAGGTATCTTCCGCGGCTCAGGAAGTCTCCTCAGGCGGACAGTCTCTGGCAGAAAACGCGTCCGAACAGGCTGCATCCATGGAGGAGACATCGGCAACTCTGGAACAGATATCTGCCATGAGTCAGGAGACTGTGAAACTGACCCTGGGCGCGGAACTGCTTATGACTGAGAATATAGTAAAGTCAGGGCAGTCTTTGAAAGCATTGGTGGATCTGACCCTGAAAATGTCCCAGATAGAGGCAGACAGCGACAAGGTCCGTCAGATTATCAAGACAATTGACGAAATTGCCTTTCAGACCAATCTGCTTGCGCTCAATGCAGCCGTGGAAGCAGCACGTGCCGGAGAAGCCGGTTCGGGATTCGCGGTGGTTGCCGATGAGGTGAGAAATCTGGCTCTGCGTACCGCTGCCGCGGCAAGAATCACTCAGGAACTGCTGGATGCCACTATCCGGAGGGTCAGTCAGGCAACAGTGTCTATCCGGAATATCAACGACGATTTTGAGGGAATTATCGAATCTGCAACCACCATGGGAGAGAAAACCTCTTCGATTACCGGCGCGAGCAGAGATCAGGCATCCAGTATCGCTCAGATCAGCAAAGCTGTCAACGAGGTGGAACAGGTCACGCAGTCAATGGCAGCGGGCGCGGAAGAATCCGCGGCTGCCGCGGAAGAACTTCTGGCTCAGTCTGAAGAAATGAAACAGTTCGTCAATGATCTGTCCGCCATTGTGGGCGGCAAAACGTATAAGGAAGAAGAATAATGAGCAATGCGTTGCACGGCGGCTTTCACCCGCCCTACGCGCCCAATGTCAGGGCTGTATTCGATATGCTTACGGAAGCAGTCAGATACTTCAATCCTGAAAAACCCGAAGAAAGCTCTGCGATGATGGCCGAAGATATTTATTTTATTCTCGGCAAGGCATGTTTCTCAAAAGAAGAACATATCCCGTTTCTGGAAAAAACAATTGCCGAGCGGGCAGAGGAATCCATAATACTTTTCAGGGCATTGGAAATATTTTTCAGATTTGCACAGACCCATATTTATCTGCTGAATAATGAAAAAGGGCAGAACACAAATCCTCTGATAACCCAGGCCAATGTTTTATCCTCTCTGTTTCATTTTTTAACAGAAATTTTCCGTATGCGCTCAAAGGAAATGCAGACAGAGGAAAATCTGCGCCTGTTTGATACGCCGGACGGTTTCCGCAGATTCATAAGCCTGCTCAATTCTGCGGAGGTCAACGGGTTCCGCAGGCATGAATTTCATCTGTACCGCTTTGATCTGAGAGACGCGTATCTGGCAAATGCCGATCTGGGAAATGCTGATCTGAGAAGTGCGGACATGACCCGTGCCGATCTGAGAAACGCCAATCTGAGCGCGGCTGATTTAAGCGGGGCTGTCATGGAATGGGCAAACCTGAGCAGTGCGAATATGAAAGGCTCGTGTCCCCGCGGAGCCAATCTGAGCAGGGCTGATCTGAGGGATGCAAATCTGTCCGAGGCCGATCTGAAATATGCCCATCTGAGCAGTGCGAATCTGAGCGGTGCGAATCTGAGCAACACAGACCTGCGCCACGCGGATTTGGGTGACTCGGACCTCAGAGGCGCGAATCTGACCAATGCGAATCTGACAGGAACCTATCTTAGAGATGCGGATCTGAGTGTCGCGAATTTGGTCGGCGCATACCTGATTGACGCGGATATGATCGGTGCGGATCTGACCGGAGCCAATCTTGCGGATGCCCGTCTGACCGGCGCAAGTCTTGTGGGAGCAAATCTGAAGGACGCGAATCTGAGCGGCGCAGACCTGAAGGACGCGAATCTGAAAGATGCAGATATGAGCGAGGCAAGGGAAATTACCTGTGAGCAGATCGGGTCCGCGATAATCGGCGAACGTACCCTGATGCCCGAATACTCGAAAGTGAAGAAGTAAAACGATTTTTTCTCGTTCCCAAGCCCCGGCTTCCCGTGACGGGAGACGGCCCGAAGCCGG
>DYRK01000680.1:0-1113 GCA_020718785.1 Desulfatirhabdium butyrativorans
TTCTAGGTGCTGGGGACTGGGTGCTGGGTGCTTGCGTATCCAGTACCTAGTACCCAGTCCCCAGAAACCAGTCCCGGGTCCCCAGAAACTAGCACCCAGTCCCCAGTCCCAAGCCCCCAGAGCAACCATGTATCTTTTCAAAAAAATTCTTACGCCCTTTCTGCTTCCGATGCCTGTATGTCTCGGAATTGCATTGGTCGGGCTGTATTTTCTCTGGTTCACAGAAAGACAGAGAATCGGAAAAATTCTTGTGTCCATAGGAATCTGTTCTCTTTTGCTGCTGAGTTCAGTACCCTTATCCAGCGTTTTGCTGAGTCCGCTTGAGACATACTATCCCGTGTCTCAATCCGAGATTTCTGCAAAACTGATCGTAGTGCTGGGAGGCGGCTGTGTTCCGAATCCCGAACTGCCTGTCATGAGTCAGCTTACGGATCCGTCTGTGGCACGCTTGGCAGAAGGTGTCCGCATCTATCGCCGTAATCCGGGGAGCAGAATGATTTTTACGGGCAGGAATGTCTCAAGCCTTATGGCGGATGCCGCAATATCTCTTGGGGTTGACAAAGCAGATATTGTCATTGACGCAGAATCAAAGGATACGGAAAGCGAGGCAAAAAATGTAAAGCTGCTGGTAAAAGATCAGCCTTTTGTTCTCGTTACTTCGGCTCTGCATATCCCACGAGCTTTGGCATTATTCAAAAAACAGGGAATGACTCCTTATCCTGTCTCTGCCGGGTATCTGAACAAAGGAACGGGCGAATGGAGGGCAGATATGATTTTTCCGGGTCCCGTTTCGCTCTATAAATCAGAACGTGCGGTCTATGAATATATGGGACTGCTCTGGGCAAAACTGAGGAGGCAGATATGATCGTAGGGGCATGTCGGCGACATGCCCTCCCTGAATATATGGGATTGAATTGCTTCGGGCAAAAGGGCATGTCGCCGGCATGCCCCTACTGTCAATATATGGGACTGCTCTGGGCAAAGCTGAGGAGGCAGATATGATCGTAGGGGCATGTCGGCGACATGCCCTCCCTGAATGTTTGCCGAGACGCCCTGAATATATGGGATTGAACTGCTTCGGGCAAAAGGGCATGTCGCCGACATGCCCCTACT
>DYRK01000680.1:1213-3092 GCA_020718785.1 Desulfatirhabdium butyrativorans
GCTTCGGGCAAAAGGGCATGTCGCCGACATGCCCCTACTGTCAATATATGGGACTGCTCTGGGCAAAACTGAGGAGGCAGATATGATCCGTAGGGGCATGTCGGCGACATGCCCTCCCTGAATGTTTGCCGAGACGCCCTGAATATATGGGATTGAATTGCTTCGGGCAAAAGGGCATGTCGGCGACATGCCCCTACTATTCGGCGACATGCCATTAATATGGGGTCGCTTCGGGCAAAAGGGCATGTCGCCGACATGCCCCTACTATCAGGAAAGGTTTTTTCTGATGACCTCTGCCAGTTTGGAGAAATCCACCGGTTTAGTTACAAAATCATTCATCCCCGCTGCCTCGCATTTTTCCCTGAACTCGGTCAGGGCATGGGCAGTCATGGCAATCACAGGCTTGTGACGATTTATCTCGCCGGCTTCTCCCTGCCGTATCCGGCGGGTGGCTTCCAATCCGTCTATATCGGGCATTTCCACGTCCATCAGAATCAGGTCAAAGGAGTGTTCGGAAAGGGCTGCCAAAGCCTTTCTGCCGTCTCCTGCTGTCACCGCGGAATGACCCATTTTTGCCAAAAAAGCCGAGGCAAGTTTGGCATTCAGGAGATTATCTTCTGCCAGAAGGATTCTCAAAGAGCGATCCGCGGGTTTTGACTCAGGAAGATCAGATTCCGTAGGGATACGGTTTTTATCTCCGGACTGAAAAACTGCGGTAAAGAAAAAAGTGCTACCCCTGCCTTCCTCGCTTTCCACCCATATCTTTCCACCCATAAGTTCCGCGAAATGCCGGCATATCGTCAATCCCAGACCTGTACCGCCGTATTTTCGGGAAATAGAAGCGTCTGCCGAGTTGAAACTTTCAAAAATCCGGTGCTGTCTGTTTTTCGGAATGCCGATGCCGGTATCGCTGACAGAAAAGATCAGACTGACTCGGGATGTATCCGGGTCTTTCATCCGGGCTGCGTCCACCCGGATGCTTCCGGAATCCGTGAACTTGAGGGCATTCCCGACCAGATTGATCAATATCTGCCTGAGTCTTACCGGGTCCCCGTGGAGATATTGCGGCAGGTCATCAGCCTGATCCAAGACCAGAGCAAGCTTTTTTTTCTCTGCCTGCAGACTAAAACTTCGGATAACCGAGCGGAGAAGATTGTCCAAATCGAAATCTGTATGATCCAGTTCGCTCTTTCCGGCTTCTATCTTGGAAATATCAAGGATATCATTGATAATCTGTAACAAATGATGTGCGGAATCTTTGACTGCCTGAAGATTTTCCGTCTGTTCGGGAGTCAGGTCGGACTGCAAAGTAAGGTCTGTCATGCCGATAATGGCATTCATGGGGGTTCGGATTTCATGACTCATTCTGGCAAGAAATTCACTTTTGGCACGGCTGGCTTTTTCGGCATTTTCTTTAGCCGATTTCAGTGCCTCTTCCGAGCCTTTCAGCCTGAGATGAGTATTTACCCTTGCGGCCAGTTCTTCTTTCCGAAAGGGTTTTGTGATATAATCCACCGCACCCATCCGCAATCCTCTGACGATATCTTCCGTATCTGTTTTGGCGGTCAGAAAAATAATCGGAATATCACGGGTCTGAGGAGACTCTTTCAGATGTCTGCATGTTTCGAATCCGTCCATTTCAGGCATCATGACATCCAGCAGAATAAGATCGGGAGATATTTTTTCAACATGCTTCAATGCCTGTACCCCGGTCAGCGCTACAGTGGTGTGATATCCCTCTTCTTTCAATATCATTCCCAGGACTTGAATGTTGTCAGGAGTATCGTCCACAATCAGAATGCGGGCATCTTTGTGTTTTTCGCTCATGGCTTGTCCTTAAAGTGAGAAGTGAGGAGTGAGAAGTGAGAAATAATTCTCA
>DYRK01000089.1 GCA_020718785.1 Desulfatirhabdium butyrativorans
TCAATGATATTTATCTCAGGCTGAATTCCCAGACACTCGGCATCGCATCCTACCGGGCCGCGCTGCCGCATCTGACACTGTGGTGGAAAAAACAGATGTCCGGTTTTCGGGTCCGATGATATTCTTGCCACCGTCATAAGTTGCGCTTCTGTAAAACGCCCAAGCTGAAACAGACGCAAATCGTTTTTGCGGAGAAACGGTTTGCGTCTGTTTTAGCCTTGGCGTTTTACGGCAGCGTTCAAAAGCTCAGTTTATAACGGTGGACAGTATTCTTGCCACCGTCATAAATTGCGCTTTTGTAAAACGCCCAAGCTGAAACAGACGCAAATCGTTTTTGCGGAGAAACGGTTTGCGTCTGTTTTAGCCCTGGCGTTTTACGGCAGCGTTCAAAAGCTCAGTTTATAACGGTGGACAGTATATATGCGAAAAAGAAAAAATAAAATCCGAAAAGAGATTTTATTTTTTCATTTCCGCACTCATCCGTCCTTCCGAAAGCGATTCACATTTCGTTCAGTTCTTCGATAACTCCCGCGGCAATGAGCGGCACCATTATCTCATGGTGTCCCACAAGATTGAAGCCTTTTCCGCCGCCCAGCGTGGGGCGTCCGATCACATTGGTAACGGGTCGGTATTGCCGGATAAAATCCATATTAACGGCTGTGAAATTTTCCAGATGCGTCCCAAGATTGCGGACAAGGGTTACTGCCTTCAGAAAGACTTCCGGCAGAACCACTGCGGATCCGACATTCAGATACACGCCGCCTTCGAGCAGAGCCACCATCGAGGCAAAAATCCGGTAATCTTTATGACTTGCGCCTCCGGCTTCCTTTGCATCAAAATCAGGGTGATTATGGATAATATCGGTTCCTATGGCAATATGGACCGTAACCGGAATATTGAGGCGTGCGCCGGTCGCAAGGATACTTTTATCTGTGAAAGGCAGGTCATTTTCAATAAAGGACTGTCCCACGGCTTCGCCCAGTCCCAGAGATTTCCGCCCGCCTTTTTTGATGGCTTTGCTTAAAAACGCACCGGTTTCACGTGCCATCCCGAAGGAGCCGTCTTTGACTGCTTCCTCCACATCTTCCGATGTCTGACCGGTCATGGCAATCTCGAAATCGTGAATAATGCCCGCGCCGTTCATTGCCACAGCCTTGACAATACCGCGCTCCATCAGATCAATAATAACGGGATTAAGCCCCACCTTGATCACATGCGCGCCCATGGCAAGAATCACGGTTTTCTGACTCCGGAACGCGGCTGCAATCGCGGATATGACGGCTCTGATGTCGCTGCCTGCAAGAATATCCGGCAGGCTGTCGAGAAAGTCTTTGAATCTGCTTCCTTTTTTCCACGAAGTTGCAAAATGATCTGCCTGCACTTTGCTTTTTCGTTTTGAAAGAGGATAGGTCTTGACTTTGCTAAGATTGACAGGATCAAATGTATGTGTCATTATGGTTTTCCTAAGAGGAAAATGCGTTAGGGAAAAGGATTCTGTCAACAAGCTCACACAGGATATGCCCCAGCGTGATATGAGTTTCCTGAATCCTTGCGGTTACATCCGATTTTACGGAAAATACCATATCCGCGCTATGAGCCAGTTTCCCGCCCCGGCCCGTCATAGCTATGGTAAAAATTCCGATTTCTTTTGCCGCTTCCGCTGCATGGATGACATTTTTAGAATTGCCGCTGGTACTGATACCCACAGCAATATCGTCGGGCTTGCCCAAGGCTCTGATCTGCTTGGCGAAAATATCATCAAAATGATAGTCGTTGCCGATGCTCGTGATAACAGAACTGTCTGTTGTCAATGCCATTGCCGCAAGGGGCGGACGCTCGATCTGGAAGCGGTTCACGAATTCCGCCGCGATATGCTGGGCATCTGCCGCGCTCCCGCCGTTTCCGAAAATAAGAACTTTATGCCCCGAAGCAAGACTCTTGGCAATCTGTTCTGCTCCTTTGACCGCAAGCTCGGCATTCTCTTCTATGAACATCTTTTTTACCCTGATACTTTCGGCAACGATGTTCATAACAATTTCTTTCATATATACCTCTGCTTGAAATATAGTAGGGTGGGTGGAGCGCAGCGTAACCCACCATCGGATAGCCCCATTAAAAGGTGGGTTTCGCTGCGCTCCACCCACCCTACGAATTCCGGGTTCAGTTCAATATTTATCTCAGATTCCTCACTTCTCACTTCTCATTTCTCATCTGCTGAATCTCGGCGATAAACTGCATGGAGTCATGTCCCAGTTCCGTTGCTTTCATAAAAGCTTTCAGAGCATCGTCGGTCCGTTTCTGTTTCAGATAAAGCATTCCGAGCCGGTGTCTGAAAAGACCGTTTTCCGGTGCAAGCTCCACACTGTGCTGACAGAATACCGCGGCGATTTCAGGGTTTTCACCTTTCATATCAAAAAGATATCCGATGGCAGACAGAGATGCCGCATCGTAAGGATTCTGTTTTATGGCTTTTTTATAGGTACGGATCGCCTCATCGCTCATGTTCATTGCCGCATAGCAATCTCCGAGATAACGGAATCCCATTGCAGACGACGGTTTCAGCCGGGTCGCTTTTTCAAGAAATATCTTTGCTTTTTCAACTTCCCCTGCTTCAAGATACACCTTGCCGATCTGAAACGCGGCTTCAAAAACATCCCCGCCGATTTCTTCTGCTTTGAAAAAACATTCCAGAGCCTTGTCTTTATTGCCTGTCATGACATGAATAAGCCCTGCGTTATAGACTGCCATGATATCTTGCGGATTCATCCGGATGGCAAATTCGAATTCCTCAAGGGCTTTTTCATATAATTTCAGAACGCCGTAACAGACTCCGAGACTGTTGCGCGCAGTCGAATTCAATGGATCAAGAAGCAGCGCGGTTCTGAATTCCTCTGCCGCGGCGTAAAGTTTTCCTTCCTGATACAGCCTGTCTCCGCTGATATTCAGGCTTACCGCATCAAAAGAAATGACCGTATCGGGACCGGAAATTATCGAATGCTCAAGAGCTTTGCGTGCATTGTCGGCAATCTGATCTCTGCCGAAACGCCCTGCCGGATAGGAGGCAATGCCGACATTTAAGGAGATATTCTGTTTTGCCGTATTTTTTCGGATAATCTCGGCTGATTTCAGACAATCCTGTTCGTTTTTTTCAGGAAAAAAGCAGCCGAATATCTCATAATCGAGAAGTCCCCATAGGCCTCCGGAAGGATATGGCAGACTGCATACCGAGTCAATCACCCGTGCGGTATTAATAAAAATCTCCCCGGTGACAGCCTTGCGATGTCCGGATTCTTCAGGATCAGAGGCGCGGAAAGAGGCAACCCTGACCCCCATGACACTGAAAACCGCGGAAGTATAAAGACCTGACAGGGCTGATCTGATAAATGCTTTTCCGCTTAATTTATCCGGAAAAACTTTTGACAGTTCAATCAGATTCTCCTCATACAAAGCCGAACTCAGAATTCCCGAATCATCGGCACGATTATCTTCTTCGGGAATGCCTTCAGTCCTGTAAAACAGAAATTCCCGTGCGGAACCGCGGCCGCCATCTATGCTGCCTCTGTCGGATCGTGTCATGATAAGCCTTTCTTCAGCAGGGTTTCAAAAGCGGTCCCGATGACCGGCAGTTCATCCGCTTCTACGGTCCGCATATCCATGATAAAAAAATCTTCGGCGACTCTTCCGATCACAGGCGGCATATTTGCGCGCATTGCTCTCTCAACAGCATTGACAGACATATTCTTTATTCTGATTTCGACACTCATGCTGGGAAGTTCCTGAAGCGGAAGCGCGCCTCCGCCGACGCGCGAAGAATGTCCCCTCACTTGGATATAAACACGGGAATCATTCAGACCTTTCAGCATCTCTGCCAATTGTCCGGCTTTTTTTTCAATCAAGCGGAAATCGCAGGTGAGCATCCTCAGAGTGGGAATGACTCGGACAGCCTTTTCCGGGTCTCTGTAAATACGGAGAGTCGTTTCCAAAGCTGCAAGGGTCAGCCGGTCTATGCGTAAGGCACGCGTCAGGGGATTTTTCCGGATACTGTCCATGAGTTTTTTTTTTCCCAAAATAATGCCTGCCTGCGGACCCCCGAGGAGTTTGTCCCCGCTGAACGTGACTATATCCGCGCCGGTTGACACGGATTCCTGAACCGTGGGTTCTTTTAACATCCCGTATCTTGAAAAATCAACAAATGTCCCGCTCCCGAGGTCGTTCATGACCGGAATGCCGCGGGATGAGGCAAGAAAGGCCATGTCCTTTAACGTAACCTCCGCGGTGAATCCGACCACACTGTAATTGCTGGTATGGACTTTCAGCAAAAGTGCGGTATCTTCTTCCAATGCCCCGGCATAATCTCTGAGATGGGTGCGGTTTGTGGTTCCGACTTCTTTCAAAACAGCCCCGCTTTTTGCCATGACATCGGGAATCCTGAAAGAACCGCCGATCTCCACCAGTTCGCCTCTGGATACGATCACTTTTTTTCCTTTGGCAAGGGTTTCCAGACAGAGAAGCACCGCGGCTGCATTGTTGTTGACGACCATAGCCGATTCTGCTCCGCTGAGTTCGCAGAGCAGGTTTTCAACGCAACTGTATCTTGACCCGCGTTTCCCCAGTTCCAGATCAAACTCCAGATTGGAATACCGGCTCGCTATAATCAGCAGATTTTCAACAGCTTCCTCGGCAAGCAAAGAACGTCCCAGATTGGTATGAACCACAACGCCGGTGGCATTGATAACACGGCGGAGATTCGGAGTCATTTCCTGATTCACACGCGCTTTCACTGCCTCAATTACAGGGATGTCGGAAAGGCTTTCTGCCGATATGCCGCTATCTTCGAAAACAGTATTCCGCAATGTTTCAATCACCGAGCGGACACAGCGTACCCGGAGAGATTTGGGAATTTTTTCAAAAAAAGAATCTGATTTTGCAAGCTCAAGGACATGATCCACCCCGGGCAGCATTCTTAAAAGGTCTTGCTGTTTTTCCGTTAATTCCATATAAACTGTTCCTGTAATTGGTATTTCTCATTTTTTATGCAAACTCTGCAAGAACCGGGGAATTACAGTCAAATATAACACGGCTTGGAAAAATCTCAACCTTTTTCTCAAAAACTTCCTGGTGTCAATATTTTTCTCGTTCCCAAGCCCCAACTGCCTCTCGTTCCCAAGCCCCAGCTTGGGAACGCACTTGCCGGGGAAGCCCCGGCTTCCCGTGACGGGAGACTGCCCGAAGCCGGAGCTTGGGAACGAGGAAAACAATCTGAATTTTTGACCTGACAGACAGCAGAAATCTTGCTGTATTATCTTTTCGGGGAGTTGACAGTTTCTGCCGACGATGTAATATTCAGGGGAAAAAGGAAATGAAGCGATGGAATTTTACAAAATGATAGAAGAGGCATTCAAAGAGGGAAATTCATTGGAGGAACTCTATGATATATGGCTTGAAGTCGCCGAAAAATCAAAGGATATTTTTGTTGACAACACACAGTATTATGCCTCGCTCTCCGAATTTATCAATCAGAATACCGAGTTCATAAAGTCCATAACCGATATGTATCGGAAATCTCTGGGGCTTCCGGATACAGAAAACAGCAAAAAAAAGAATTTTTTTGAGAAAGTATGAAATCCGGAGTACAGAGTCTTCCTGCACCTGTGTACAGCCTGACCCTGCACTCCGGAGCCGTCTGTTTACTGTATAAAAATTATTTGATCGCAACCAGTTCCTTGCCGAGAAGCCGGATATGCCCCATTTCTTCCTTGATGATGCCCTCTAACCGCTGCTTTCCGAGCTTTTCGGGAACTGCTTCTTTCATTCCCAGATAAAAGACGATGGAGTCTTTTTCCGCCTCAATAGCGGCTTTGAGAATTTCCTTGAGCGATGAGGTGTCAATTTTCTTCTCGAAAAAGACACGGGTATCAGCCAATGAGCGAAGATAAAGCGCGGCTTCTCCCTGAGGATCGAAAACCGTGGAGGTTTTTTCCATTTCGCTCAGTTCGGCGCGCATGACCGCAAAGGTTTTTTCATGTTCGACTTCCATATCGGCAAGCTTGAGCAAAAGTTTTTTAGCTTGAGCATCTTTAATGCCTTCCGCTGCTGTATTATAAAAATTTGCTCCGTTTTTTTCCATCTGCCGTGCCATCTCAAACACATCGTCTGCATTGAAATCGTAAGCCATTGTCTGTTTCCTTCCTTTCCCATTGTTTCTTCTTTGATATTCTGTAAAAATTAAGCCGCGTTGAGAATATGATAATGTAACACCGCTAACAGGTCAGCACTGAGGGACTGCATGGCATAAGTCTGCCCCTCATCGTCACTGAATTCCACCTCATATATATTCGGAGCCAGAATCTCTACGATTGTACCCACCTGTCCGCGATACAGACCGTATTCGGACAAATTTTCGGTAAGAACCGCAACGTCAAGTAATTTTAGCCGGTTATTCATTTGTACGGCTCCTTTCTTTTAAGGATGTCGCAACTTGTCAGCCGGGCAAAATCTTCGTGAGTTCTGATAATCCATGTGCTTCGCACTTTCGCCTGTCCTTTTTCTGTTGTCATTGTGAAATCAATTACATAGCGTTTACCATACATATCTTCGCCGACTGTTTCCGCCTCGCAATTCCGGACAGCTTCCAGCAGTCTTGTCCTCACTTCTTCGGCATCATCCGCGGTCAGTCCAAGCATTGAGGAAAACAGACGGGCTTTGTGTTTGCCCATTTCATGATCAGAGTTCAGGCAATAGCCGCTCAGTTTTTCAATATCAACAAAAGCTTTTTCGGCGTCAGGCAATTTCATTGTTCTGTGAATTTTCGGAGGGTTTCCGATCAGGGAAGGAATTTTGCCGTTCCGGACTTTGTTCGGGACACTGCTTCGCCTTTTCGCTTACGGGCAAGTAAATGCCATCCTCCGGTCTGCCGTAACATCAGAGTGCTTTTTATCATTTTTCGGTTCATCTGACAATATCTGATTGTACATTCCACTTTTTCAGGACTTACGCACTTGAATTTATTTTTCTGATTCATTGGCGTTTATCAGCGTCAATTAGCGGTTAAAATCATGCAACTGCGTAATTCCTATTTTTTTAAAATAAGTTGACAGCTAAAAAAATTTCAGTTCCTGCGGCTGACTATGCTTTTTTTCTCATCTCTGCCGCCTGAAACACATAATTCAATGCCCCGTACAACAAACTCAGCCTGTCAACAGTAAAGTTTTCTGTATTTTTGAAAAAGCAGTCTTTTTCAAGCTTTCCGAACTGCCACAGGTTCCCGTCGGTCACAATTCCGTAAACAGCAGATCCGGCATCATCATTTATTTTTTGTGAGGCGACAAGTTCTGCCAGACACTGACCCCATCCCTGTTCAAAATCATTTCTTTTTGCTTCAACTACGATGACTATGGGTTTTTCCAGTACGGTTTTTCCCAGTTCCGACTTCTCGGAAAGAATATAATCGGGTGTTCCGCAAAGGATATTATCGTAAGATATGCTTTTCTGAATCCAGAAAGAATACTTTTTATGATATTTTTTATATACTTCCCTCAGAATCGGCGAAATAATAACCTCGCTGCGCGATGCCTCCGAACTGAACACATCAATATTTTCTTTATAAAACTCGAAATCTTTCACGAAATTCTCTGAGGGCTGTATTTCCTGAGCTTCGATAAAAACTTCTTCTTTATACTTTATATTATACTTTTTTTGTACCTCACTGATATTTTTAAAATCACTGAATGCCATAGGTTCTGATCCTGCTTTGATTTTAATTTTTTTGCCGAGTATAACATTCAGTAAAACGGTTTGCGTCAGCAATCTGCTGCCGGATAGAATCAGTTGTTTCCAACCGCTCTCCTAACACGGTCTGTATATAATCTTACGGGTTAGACTCGGAATGGCTTTTATACACTGATTTCAGCTTCAGAAAGTTCTGCCCTGTGTTCGGACAATTCTTCAGGAGGATGCTCTCCCATAGCATACAGAATCTTCCGTAAATTCACCACACCTTCTCTGTTCAACTTCAGAGTTTCTACTGTTACACGACCTGTCGGAGTCATGCCTATGATCAAAGAAAAATCAGCACTCCATTTGAAATGTTCATGCCACCTCTGCCGTCTTGGATGAAACAGTGGAGCGATTTTTCCGGTTACAGGGTCATATTCTTCGGTTTTGTTATACTTGTGAGCATTGCAGCCCTGACATGCAGAAGCAAGATTTTCCGGTACGGTTTTACCGCCTTTGCTTCGGGGGATTATCTGTTCTGCTGAAAAGGACTGCATGGCGAATTTTTCCTGAGAACGACAATATTCACAGGAATTATCAGCCTGTTGTGCAACAATTTTTCTTTGTTCGGCAGTAACTCTTTTATCAACCATGAGCAGACGGAAAAATTTCTGATTCTTTCATGAGTTCTGTTAAAGAAATTCCTCTTATGCGGGCCAGTTCAGCCATGTGTCCGATGCGTTCGGAATCAGACTTTTCAATTCGTCCGATCAGACTTAACAGTTCTTTATGCTCGGAGGTTGTAAGAGTCTCAGCCTGACGTTTTTTATTCAGTTCACCAAAACGTTTCCGGGTCTTGATCGGTAATCCTTTATTGATTTTAAGCAAAATTTCTGTTTCCTTTTTTGAAAGAGCCGGGGATTTCCGTTTTGCCTGCAATGAAATCACCTGAGACATAAGCTGCTCGAGTTGGATTGTATTCAGTTGCCCGACAGCTTTCAACAATTCATCAAAATGCAATTCTGTCTTAATATGAATTACTGACATTTTTTCTCTCTTTGTCATGTCGAATAATAGTGTGCGTAGCGTCTGCGAAGCACATCCGCCTGATTGACCGGCTATCTTTCTTACTATCCGATTATCTGTTTCACCAGTTTGTCAATCTCTTTCATCTCTCTGCTGAGATGAGCTTTTATTTCTAAGCGGATTCTTCCTAAATGTAGTCCTTCAATTTTCTGATCAGGGTCAATGTTATCTTTGAGAAAATCTGAAACCGAAAGATGTGCTTCTTTACTTAATTCAGAAAGCTGCAAATGTATGTCATTTTTCTCGTCAAACTTGGGATAGTAAATATCAAGGATTCTTTTGTGAATGTCTCTTGCACCGAATAAGCCCTTGGTTTGAAAATCTTTCATCATCAGGTTCGGTGTAGTTGAATTTAGAATTGCTGTTAAATAGTATGCTTCTTCTGCTGAGTTAGTATAAAACCAATAAGTTTTGTGGTCAACCAGAAAGTCCAAATCCAAATCTTCTCTTTTAGCAACCGTTGCATTTGCGTCTTTGGCAGATGCGTTGTAAAGAACCAGATAAGTGGCATTAAGGTTCTGTTCCGTTAATTTGTTTTGCCAGTTCAGATAATTTTCTGAAGAAATCTTTCCGTTCTTTTCAGTTCTGTGAATTTGCCAAATATTCTCTGCGTTTTGAAACCACTTTGCCGCATCTCTGTATCCTTCCTGCAAAAGTTCTTTTGCCGAATGAAGTTTAATTTCTTTTTTGTTCTCGCTGTTAAGTTCAACCGTGATAGGTAAAACAACCCAATCCGGTTTGTAAAGCGCAAAAGGTAAAATACTTTTTGAAAGTGCTGTTCGGAAAATAAAACTGCTTTCAATTCTGCCGGAAAAATCAATCCGTTTCCACGGCGATTTAGCATCAGTTTGTACGGCGTCAGATGTTTTGATGTTGATGATTCTGTCATTCCAGTCAGACGGGATTTCCTGTGTCAGTTGAATAAAATAAAAAGCCCGTGGAACGATTGTTGCACCCTGTTTAAAAAGATTCTTGTACGGATTTGTTTTACTTTGTGATTCGCTTTTTCTTGTTGAAAAAGCAGAAGATTTTCCCTGCTGTATGTAATACCACTTCCTTGCTTCTTCATTCAATTTGGTTTTGGCGGCTTTTAAATTGCAGTTATGCCCGGGTACATTTCCTGAAAAAGAAATTCCATCCAAACCTGAAACATGAATTGATTTTCCGCCTTCTGCTTTATCGGCGAACAAAACACTGCTTGGAATGCGAAAAAGAGGCGATACATCGCTTAAATCCCAAATCTGCGTTAAACGAAAACCTTTTGCTTTTCCGCTTCGTGTGTTGTCGTGGTGGTCGGCACTGAAAAAACTTCGTGGTAAAACGAAGCATATTTTTCCGTTTTCATGTAAAAAAAACTGCTGCAATGCGCCATGAATATTGCGGCAATTTCAAGATGGGGAAAATTGGCTACGCGCAAAGGCTTGACTTTATACTCTCCAGCCAACTCATTTAACAGGTTCTGATATTCCTCATTCCTGATTGAACTATAGGTGAACCAAGGCGGATTGCCGATTACATAGTCAAATTTTTCCTTTAAAAAATACGGCTTGTAAAGATTCTGCAAGATGAATCTCCAAATACTGTCTCTGCCTTTTTCTTTGACGAATTTAAGCGATTCGTAAATCTGATAGAAACTGTCAATAACTTTCTGATTCAATTCACTATTTTTATGCCGTCTCCGTAAATTGTTTTCAAAAGTTTTTTTGGTTTCTTTCTTCACGTTCATGGACTGTTCAGCTAACTCATCACAAATTTCAAGGGCTTCATCAAATAACTGAACATCTTCAAAAATTTTTGTATTCAGATAAAGTTTCTCGCTGTCAATGTGAATGGTAAATTCGCTGCCGAAAAGTTTTTCCACACCTTCGGGCGCCAGCAGGGTGTTGGCTAAAATGATATTGATATGAATTGGTTTTCTGACTCCGGCAACATCTTTGCCCAAAGCCAGCAGGACGGTCGTTTTTGCAATCTGAACACTCAAGGGGTGAATATCAATCCCGCAAATGCTGTTGTTGATTTCTTCAACCGTGCTTTCGGGATTGAGTTCTCTGATGCGGTGAATAGCGGCGCGGAGAAATGAGCCGCTCCCGCAGGCAGGGTCTAATATTTTGTCTCCTGCTTTAAATTGAAACTCATTGACTATTCTTTCGCAAAGCCAATCCGGGGTGTAATATTCGCCTAATGAATGTCTCGTATCGAGGTCAATTAATTCCTGATAAACTCCTTTGAGAACATCCTCGTCAACCTCATTGAAGTTATATGAGGAAGTTTCCTGTGCAATCACACGGAAAACTTTTTTGAGTCCCGGAAAATTTCTGTCGCTGCTTATCCAATGAAAAAAATCGTTTTCAACAAAATTCCGAATATTGTATTTGTTGAAGATGCTGCCGCTGATGATACCTCTCAGGGCATCATCGTCAATGTAATCATCGTTGCTTACGACCGAGTATGCCAACATTTTTGAAAATATGCTGAGATAGGTATGAACGAGAAAATTTTTTTCGCTGTCGTCAAAAGCGCCGTAGGCTATGGAAAGGAATTTTCTCCATTGCTGATATGAAACCTGCACTTCTCCGTATTTTTTCGCCTCGCTGAAATGCCGGATCAGCTCACGCAGAGATTCGATAAATACATTGCTCTGATTTCCGAATGACTCTTCAATGCGTTTCAGACTTGCCCTCTGTTTCTGCTCTCTGAAAAGAAAACGGTCAATCCAGTAATAAAAATCTTCCGCGTTGTTTTCTGCAAGAGTAAATGAAGCTGAAGCAATTTCATTCAACTTCAATTCATCTTCTGTCAGATTTTCCAGATTATCAAGCTGTGAAATGTCAGGAGAAAATACTTTCCATGTAATGCAGTCGGAAGCAATCAGAGTGAAATTGTAACCTTCGCCTGATTTGAATTGCCCGAGCAAATAACCTGCCAACTGTTCTTTGGCATGTTTCAATGATACTTTCAGGTTATTCTCGAATTCGATAATAATTTTATTGTAAAGCGTATCGGCACTTCCTCTGTGCAACTTGTCTTTTCGCGGAATATTCAGTACGGTTGATTCCGAGCCTCCGGTAATCTTATCAATGATGTTTTCAATTTCCTTTTCTCCGGAATAAAGCCGGTTCAGAAGGTCTTTGAATGCCTCTTTCTTGGTTAATTCCTTATTGGCAGATTTAACCTTTTGTATATAATTATTAATTAATTCTGTCCGTTGATTCGACATTTTCAACCTATTCAAAATGCAACTCGGAACGCATGACCTACCATCTGAAATTTTCGGGTTTCTTCCCGTTCAAGTTCCGATTCAATTTTTTCAAACCGTTCAATAATTTCTGGTGTATAGAAACGTTCACCGCAATGAAGGCACACTTCAGCCGTAACATTTAACGAAGCCATATTTCTTCCGCCCCGCAGGAGTTTCTCAACTTTTTTTTCAATCAGTTGCCCGCCGCAAACCGCACATTTTTCATCAATGTATTTCATATCTTTTTCCTTTTTTTACAGTCAATCCATCGTTTTGAATCAGGCTCATAAACAGTAATCATAACAGCTTTCTGTTTTTCTGAATTATAAGCCCATACGCTGTGAACATTCCTTCCGCTTTGGGTACAACCGTAAACCAGACAGCTCGGATATGGTTTATCTGTCGGGTAATATTCAATTATTTCACCATTACAGACAGAAAATAATATTTCTTTCAGAAAAAAAGAATCCTCTTTAGCCTCATCTCTGGCATGGTCGGAAACTCTTACATCACCTGTCTGTATTGCGTTGATGATATCCTGAATGTTCATTAATATAATATACTGTTCAACATTATAAACTGAGATTTTATGTTGGGCTGAGGCACGAAAGCCGACACAACATTTGTCTCATAATATGTCTCGGGTTTCGTGCCTCAACCCAATCTGAACATCCGCTTCATTTAAGGATCAGATGTTTGGTTTATTGCTTTTTCTGCCTCCTGAATAAGAGCCGGAAGATTCGGACGATTGAAAATCATTTCCGGTGCAGGAAAGTAAGCAGTAGCCCGATATAGCTGTCCACTGGAACGACTGGTTGTGCAATTTCATAGGGCTGAAAACCAATCTTTTTCTATAGTGACCTTCTCAATCATTTCGGTTTTAACCCCAAGCTGAAATTCTTTTAACTTCTCCGCAAGTTGTTCTCCATCGACCAAATCAATAGGTGGTGCGCCATCTCTGGTTGCTTCCTTTATTGCTGCCGGAGTAAATGTTCCTGTTGTGATAAACAGACCTTTATCGGCTCTGCCAACCATTGCACCTCTAAAATCCCTAATATCTCCGGCAGATACAGCCCCTTGATATTTTTTGCATTGGAATATGACATGAAAGCTCATAAAACCGTGAATTCTGGCTATTCCTTTTCCATCTATTCCGCCATCACCTGTTCTACCAGTTACCTCAACTTGGACAAATCCTGATTCTCTTAAAAGACGTTGAGTTAAACGCTCAAAAGCATCGGGTGATATTTCTTTTGTCAGAATGTGATAAAGCTCTTCTCTCCATCCTTTTTCATCTTCGGGAGTATCTAATTCATTCAACTCAATTTTATTTTCTATCCCTTTTCTTTGTTTTGATAAGTATTTTTTTACTACATCTTGAGGAGATACTGTTTTCTTCTCCTTTGCAAGCTGAGTTAATGCCCATACACCTCTGCTTGAATTTTCTAAAAAACCGTATTTTTTCAGATATGTTCTAACCCATGCCAGTCTATAAGCAACTTCTGTTTGATTGCTTTTTTCCGGATTGTGTGGAATTGATGAAATTTCTTCATTGATATTTTCCAATTGCAACACTTTTTCGTAGATTTCATCAACAGAACCAGAACCACCAAGTTCAAATAGAGCTGTTATCAAAGGATTCATCAATGAATCCTTTGTTGGCATCAGTATTTGATTGCTCATGAATTACCTCATTATTGCACAACATTTGTCTCATAACATGTCTTGGGTTCGTGCCTCAACCCAAACTACGAAAGCGTCCGCTTCAACGCAGGATCAGGCTCTGCTTTTTGCCAGTTCATATAAAAATTCCGGTGCGAAGTCTGCTTCATTCTCCCAGCAAATTGTATTCAATTTTACTGAAAATTTTTTGAAATAATCCCGATTTTTAAGAGGCTGAAAAATAGAACGGCATTCGTCTGACAGAACTTTCTCCAAATCAACCGTTGCTTCATATCCGTCATTAAATCTCAGAACAATTCGGTACTTTTCATCATACTTTGCAGAAATAACTTCAAGTAACATTTTGTTTACTCCAGCGGTTGAATTTTCCGGAATTCTCCTGTTTCTCTGAGAGAATTCCAATTTTCATGTAACTCATCTTTATGCAATAGACATTTTCGGAAATAAGAATTATCTTTAGAGAGCCGGGAGTTTCCGGC
>DYRK01000681.1 GCA_020718785.1 Desulfatirhabdium butyrativorans
CCGGGGAGCTTCCCCGGCAAGTGCGTTCCCAAGCAGGGGCTTGGGAACGAGAAAAAAAATACAGAATTTTTAACCGCTGATGGACGCTGATAAACGCCAATTAATCAGGAGCATTTATTCTCCTTGGGAAGACTTGTAAGCTTCATTTATTTTGGCAAGCAATTCGTCGAATTCACAGGGTTTGGTCAGATAATCAAAAGCTCCGAATTCAATTCCCTGTTTGGCAGCTCTCTCCGAACCGTGTCCGGTCAGCATTATGACTTCTAATTCCGGATCCATTTTTTTGAATATTTTCAGCACTTCAATGCCGTCCATATCCTCCATTTTCAGGTCCAGAACCGCCACATCGAAATCTCTGTTGCGAAGAATCTGTATGCCCTGAGAACCGCTGCTTGCCTTTGACACCTCGATCCCTCTTTTGGACAGACGATTAGCCAGGACATTGATATATCCTCTTTCATCATCCACCAGAAGAAGCCTTATGCGGTCTTTTTTTTCCTGCATTGCATCCAATTTCCTATATAAAATCGGAGAATTAAAGATCAGGGGAATCAAACGATTTGGAAAACCGTTCTGCTTCGAAACGATTTGGAAAACCGTTTTACTCCCGAATCCCCGATTTTCCGAAAATTCTTATGCGCGCCGGCTCGTAATTTCTTTCATGCGGGCTTCGATAATTTTCTCTTCATGGAGCCGCTTTTTGGCAGCCGCCTCACTCACCTTGCGAATAAGCTGATCCATATCGCAGGGTTTCATCAGATAGTCAAAAGCCCCGAGTTTCATTCCCTCAATACCGGTTTCCACAGTGGCATGTCCGGTCAGCATTATGACTTCGGTAATTGGATATTTGGCTTTGATTTTTCCAAGCGTTTCGATACCGTCCATTCCCGGCATTTTCACATCCAGAATCACGACCTCGATACTGTCTTTTTCCGAAAGCCGCTGCAAGGCTTCGTCCCCGCTGTGAGCCGTAAAAATAGACAGGTCTCTTTTGGTAAGGCGTTTGGTCATGGTTTCCACAAACGGAACTTCGTCATCCACAAGAAGTACATTGGCTATTGTCATTTTCAGATTCTCCTTTTCAATGTTGCCGGGTGCTGGGTGCTGGCGACCGGACGAACCCGGAACCCGGTACCAAGTACCCAGTACCAAGAACCCAGTACCAAGTACCAAGAACCCAGTACCCAGCACCCAGCACCAAGCCCCCGGCCCCCAATTTTCACTCTTCTTCTCTTTTCAAAGGGAGGCGGATACGGAAGGTTGTTCCCACATCCACAACACTCTGCACATCAATTTCGCCGCCCATCTTTTTGATAATTCCGTAACATATAGATAATCCCAGACCCGTTCCTTTTCCCACCGGCTTTGTGGTGAAAAAAGGATCGAAGATTCTGCCGAGAATTGCTCTGGGTATTCCGGGACCTGTATCTGACAGCCTGATCAGCAGGCTGTCATCCTCCAGACTGGTTGCGATGTCAATGGTTCCGCCTTCTTTTTCCATAGCGTAAATAGCATTGTTGATGAGGTTAAGAAGAACCTGCTGCATTTCCGTATGGGACATCCGTATGGGAGGCAAGTTTTCCTGAAAGTCTGTTTTGATTGCCACTTTATTGTATTTTGCGCTTTGTGCGGACAATCCGACCAGTTCCCCGATCAGCTCATTGATCTGGATATCCTGAATCCGGGAATCTGTTTTTCTGGCAAAACTCAGAAGCTTATGCGTAATTTCCTTGCACCGTCTGCCCTGAGTCTGAATCTGTTTCAAAGCCCGCTGAAATTCGCTGAGATTTTCGCCTTCTTTGAATTCTTCCTCTTCCAGCAAATCCTGTATCCAGCCCGCCTCTTCCACCATAATGGCAACAGGATTGTTGATTTCATGGGCAATTCCCGCGGCAAGCTCTCCCACAGATGCCAGTTTCCCGGTTTCGATCACCTGCTGATTCATCATTTCCTTTTCACGGTCTGCCTTTGCAATGCGGCCGACCATCCTGTCTGATAAAACCAGCGACATGGTGATAATCACCAGCCCGCCCATGATGAAAATCATCACCGCGGTCATCTGTGCGCGTCTCAGGTCTGAAAACGCGTCCGAAACATTCTGTCTGAATACCAATATCCAGTCATCGCCTTTGAGAAAAGAAGCCGCATAAATTTCCTTATCTGCTCCGAGACTTTCCTTTTCCATAATGCAGATATCGTCTTTATCATCTTTATCCATGCTTTTTGTCAGAATTTCAAGAAGTTTTTTCCACTCTTCCTTGTTCCGCATTGTCTCAAAATGGGAGCGGGTCTGAAATTCTCCTTCTTTGTTGAGGATAAAGGCAATTCCGGTCTGTCCGATACGGAGATTTTCCACAATAGAATTAAATGTCATAAAATTGATTGTGGCTCTTAATATCCAAAATTCCCCCTGCCACTTCTGGCGATGTCGCTGAAACCGTTCATCAGGCGATAGAGCGCGGACCCGGACGAGGAAACAAACAAATCCACTTTGATGCCGGTTTCTTTGGTGAAAGCGTCCAGTCTTTCCTGACCGAAGGCTTCATAAATCTGTGCGGAACAACTGTAGCGCAGTATCTCTTCCGAACGGGCCTCGGTATGGTACAGTGTGACCGCGGCAGTCAGGAATATCAGAACTGCCGCGATTGATGTGGTCGCCATTTTTTTCATAAAACGCTCTCCTTTTTTTACTGACTGATGTTATGCAGCCGGACGTAAATCAGGCGTCCCGCTGTCATTCCTGCGAAAGCAGGAATCCACGTTCCCTCGTTCCCAAGTCCCGGGCTTGGGAACGCGTCTGCGCCCGAAGCCCCGGCTTCGGGCCTCTCCCGTCACGGGAAGCCGGGGCTTCCCCGGCAAGTGCGTTCCCAAGCAGGGGCTTGGGAACGAGAAAACGAGAAAAAGTTCCCTCGTTCCCAAGCCCCGGCTTGGGAACGCATCTGCGCCCGAAGCCCCGGCTTCTGGCCGTCTCCTGTCACGGGAAGCCGGGGCTTCCCCGGCAAGTGCGTTCCCAAGCCGGGGCTTGGGAACGAGAAAAGACTTTACGAATAATCAATAATTGTCCGGAGTGCC
>DYRK01000682.1 GCA_020718785.1 Desulfatirhabdium butyrativorans
ACAAAAAAGCACAAAAAATATTCCCTGTTTCGTGAGGTGCCCTGAGCCGCGCAATCATATTTCACGGTCTGCTTCAACGGGCTGGAGTCCGGCTCCAGCGTCGTTTAACGACTTCACTTTATTCTGGAAAGTTTCTTTCAGAGAGATGAGTTCTGCCCGCAAATATTTCAACGTTATTGCCCCGCCAACGCGGGTGGCAAAAATTTCACCTACGATTGGAAAAGTTCGATATGCTGATCGGTTATCGTTTCCCAGTTAAAGCGCTCCCGGACTGAAATAACGCCAGCCTCCGCGCGTTGCCGAATCACATCCAAAGACGCCAGTGCGAACTCGAGCTGATCTTTCAGATCATCAATATTTCCCTTTTTAAACGTCGTTGCGTGTTCCTGAACAATAAACCGGTTTTCCTGAATGTCGCTACAGATCAGGGGCGTTGCCAATCCCATGACCATGAGAATCACTGGGGAAAGACCTTCCACATCCGAAGGCTGGATATAGGCATAGGCATTTTTCATCAGGCGCACCGTATCGTCCCCGTACACATATCCGGGGAATAGAATGCGCTCATCCTTCGTTTCCTGAATTTTCTTTTCGTACTCCGAAGGATTCGGGGAGCCGCCGACCAGCACCAGTTTCTTGCCGGTTTTGACCTGTTCAAATGCAGGAATCAGGTAATGGAGCCCTTTGTCGGGGATAAACCGGCCCACAAACAGAAAATATTCTCCCGGCGTAATGCCCAGTTTCTTCAGAATGGCATCATCGTCGTCCACCTCTGGGACCTCGCTGCCGTACGGAATAAACGAGAATTTTTTCTTAAACCGTTTTTCGAAAAAATCTTTCGAAAAAATGTTATCAATAATCACATCATTGGGAACGTACGCGGTAATCATCGCCGAGATATACAAATAGAGCTTGCCGTACCAGGGCCATTTTTCCCGCTTCCAATCCACCCCATCCTGACCAACAAATACCCGTTTTCCGCACAGCCGAAGCGGGAGCGCCCAGATACTGTTGCCGCCGTTGTGAATATGAATCACTTTGCCGGTATTGTTCCGAATAATAAGCCATGTCACTTTGGCGGAATGCAGTAGCGTATCAAACCCGCTCCGTTTTGTGGTTTTGACAGGAATAATCCGCACTCCGCGATAATCATACGGCTCCGGAACCGGACTTTCGTAAACCCGGGTATAGGCGGTAACCTGCCAGCCGCGCTGAACCAGCCGGGGATACAGCTCGCTGGAGAACTTATCCTCACCAGCCGACCCGGCCTTCGGGGGGAGTGACCGCAATCCGAACGCGGCAATTCGTTTATTTTTCTCAATCATTATTCGTGTCCTATTAAATAAAAAGATGTTTTACAACCGCTACGCCCACCTTCGTGAGCACTACGGCGCGGCAGGCTAGAGGAAGTCAGAGGGGTTCAGAGGGTGGAAAATTCATAAGGAATAAACGGTACCCCCTCATATCCCACAGTTCACAGCTTACGGTTCACGCCCACAGCCGTCCTCTGTCATCTGACGTCTGACTGTTGATCTCCGACCTCTGTCCTCTGCGCACAGCGCCTCAGTCCAAGTATCCCTCGTAGTAAGACTCAAGGTATTCTTTCAGAGAAACTTTCCAGTCGCGCATGATATTGAGGCCGCGCAGGTTCAGCTTGCGGTTCACCAGCCGCTCGGACGGCGGACGCTCTGCATAATATTCCTTTTTAAAATAATCGGAAGAAACAGGAGTCACCTTGACTTTACTTTCAAGGCCCAGCAGTTTGACCATCTCAGCCGCCACCTCAAACCGTCCGGTTTCGCCACCGCAAACCATGTTGTACAGGCCCCAGAATTCTTTTTCGAACAGCAGCTTCACGTTGCGGGCAAAGTCGTGCGTATAGGTTGGTGTTCCCAGCTTATCGTCCACCACAAACAGCTCTTTTTTACCGGCCTTCAGCTGCTGCATGATTTTCTGGACAAACTTTTTGTCCTTTTTCGGCCCGGCACCCATCATCCAACCGGCGCGGCAAACCAAATGACGGCGAACGTTTTCCTTCACGTATAGTTCGCCGGCATATTTAGAACGCGCATAGTGTCCCAGCGGATTCGGAAGATCCCAGTCGTCATACAATTCCTTGCCGCCATCGAAAATACCCGCCGTGCTGATGTAGAGCATCGGGATATCCAGCTCGTTGGCAATACGGCAGGCGTTTTCTACGGAAAGCGTATTGGTTACATAGGTTTCATCGGCGTGTTCTTCGCAGAACTCCAGGTCGGTGAAAGCCCCCAGATGGAACAGGTAGTCCGGCTTGAAGGCGCGGACATCCTTCCGGTAGGCGTCAAAATCACGGAAATCCATATAGGAAAGCCACGCGTCATTGACATCAATATCCGTACACTTCAGTTCAAAATCGTTACCGAACTGTTTATGAAATGCCTCGCCCAGCATCCCCCCGCACCCTGCAATGTATATTTTCTTTTTCATCGTTTTCTCCTTTAAATTGCGGCTAATACGAGATTAACCCACTGAGTATTCTTTTGCACCACCCGCTTCGCTAGAGAAACCTCCGAGTAAGTCAGAGAACCTCATGCCACAAACGGAATAGATTTTGAATAGAGAGCTCAAGTGAAAACGAGCTTTTATTTGGCTCTCTATTCCAAATCAAGCTCTGCGATAACAGGGCCGCCCGAAACCACAGGGCCCCGTTTATTCCAAATCTTACTTCACCCTCTGAACCCCTCTAGCCTGCCGCGCCGTGGTGCTCACGAAGGCGGGCGTAGCGGTTGTAAAACTCTTCGTGTCTTGGTGTTTCGGCGGTCAAAAATCGGTGTTTCTCTACAGTTCTGTCCTCCGACCTCCCGTGGCTCGGCGTAGCCTTTGGCGACGTGTCTGGGCGAAGCACTGTTGCGCAGCCTGAAGACGGCTGATCTCCGTCTTCCGTCTTCTGTCCTCCGACCTCCGACCGCTGTCCTCTGACCTCTGTCTTCCGTCAGAAGCCTTTGACGAAGACGGCTGATCTCCGACCTCTGACTTCTGATCTCTGGTCAGGAAAGCTGATGCCAAGGCAGCGCCATCACATCTTTCGAAA
>DYRK01000683.1 GCA_020718785.1 Desulfatirhabdium butyrativorans
TAATTACCGGGTATCGGGGGACCCGGAAGGGTCAGGGAAAGACTTGTTTCGCTGGTGTTCGCGGCCACGGGGCTGGCCTGGATCACAGGTATAACAACGAGTCCCGCAGAAGCAGCCGCCACATAGGTTTTGCCGTCGGACACGGCGACACCATAGCCCCACTCCGGCGTATCGGCAGAACCTATAATCTGCGGTTTTGCCAGGTTGGTCACATCTATGATCTGCAAACCGCTGTGGGAAAATCCATCCGCTACATAGGCTGTCATGCCGGATACGGTGACATCCTCAGCATACCCCGGCGTAGCAATTGAACTGATAATTTCAGGGCTTGCCGAATTACTTACGTCTATGATATGCAAACCATAATAAAAATCCGTCACAAAGGCTGTCGTGCCGGATACGGCGATGTCTTTAGGAGAATCAGATTTTATATATATTGAGCCGATAATCTGAGGTTTTGACGGTTCGCTTACGTCTATGATCTGCAATCCGCTATACCAATCCGCCACAAAGACCTTTGTGCCGGATACGGCAACACCGGAAGCCGAACCTGACGTAGGAACCGAAGCGATAACTTCAGGATTTGCCGTATCACTTACGTCTATAATTTGTAAATTATCAGCCGCTACAAAAACTGTTTTGCCGGATATAGCAACGTCCCGAGCAAACCCTGGCGTAGAAATCGAAGCAATAAATTCAGGTTTTGCCTTGTTGCTCACATCTATAATCTGCAAACCGCTCCATTGCTCATATCCGCCGCACGCTATATAGGCGGTTGTATCAGATACGGCAACACTGTTAGCAGTCCCCGGCGTAACAAATGACCCGATAATGCGAGGTTTTGTAGCGTCACTTACATCTATGATCTGTAATCCGCTATCTCCGTCTGCGACATAAGCAGTCTTGCCGAATATGGTGACATCGTTGGCAGCCCCCGGTGTATCAACCGAAATGATATTCTCTTTCAGATAACTTGTGTCTATAATAAGCATACCGCTATCGAAGTCCGACACAAAGACTTTTGTACCGGACACTGCGATACCGTCAGCCCGACTCGTATCAACCGAGGCAACAATTTCAGGTTTTGTTAGATCGCTTACATCTATGATATGCAAAGCGTTGGACAAAAATTCAAAGAAACCGCATATCACAAAAACATTCGTTCCGGATACTGCGATGTTATTAGCAAAAGCCGGCGTATCCACAGAAGCAATGACTTTAGGTTGTGCGGGGACGATTACGTCTATGATCTGTACCCCCGACCATGGTTGCCCAGGACCGCCGCACGCGACATAAACCATGGTGCCGAATACGGCGATATTATTAACAACACTCGACATAGGAGTCGAACTGAGTATCTGAGGTTTTGACGGATCGCTTACGTTTATGATCTGCAAGTTGCTATCATCCGCCACATAAACTGTTGTGCCGGACACAGCGATGTCATTAGCAACACTCGGCATAGGAATCGAACCGAGAATCTGAGGTTTTGCCGGATCGCTTATGTTTATGATCTGCAAGCTGCTCTCATCCGCCACATAAACTGTTGTACCGAATACGGTGAAAACACCGGACGCAGGAACCGAACCGAGAATCTGAGGTTTTTCAGGGTTGATTACGTCTATTATCTGTAATCCGCTATCCCCATCCATATCCATCAAAAAGACTGTCGTGCCGGAGACAGCGAAATTACCAGAGGACTCTGACACCGAGCCGATAATTTCAGGTTTTGCGGGGTCGCTCACATCTATTATCTGCAAGCTGTTCTCATAAGCCACATAAGCGGTTGTGCCGGATACGTCGACACCGTAAGCACCCCATGTACCAACCGAGCCGATAATTGCTTTTCTGTTTCCGGTATCCTGATACATAAAAATTTTTGTGTTTTCATCGAATCCGAAACCTGTCAGCGTCACATCTAAAGATTTTCCCGTCTGACCCAGTGCTGGATAAACAGTGTCTGCTCTCAACGGCTTATCAAGATCTTTTTTTGATGAAGTACCTGTCTCAAAGATAACCTTATCTTCCATATCATATATCCGTCCGGTCTTGATCTCGCTAATTTTAAATACAATTTCTTCTCTGTTAATATTTGATATGATTTTGAGACGGTAACTCCACTCTCCTCCGGAACGGACAATATCAGCTTTTCCCCGGCAGTCCGAAACGCCGCCCGGTCCGAATGCCAATATTGTATAACCTGTGTTTTCTACTTTTTTACCGTTGACAAAGGCATGCCCGTAAAGTTCCATTGCAAACAACCCCACTGTCCGAGGAATTACCCTGTCTCGATTCAGCGATACAGAACCTCTTTTCAACGCATCAACTGCAATATAATAGCATGTTCCTGCCTTTGCCCAGAATATCAGACTGCTGGTACCTTTATCGTTTCCGTCATCGTCATTGATTGCAACTTCTGTCAGGCTGTCAACTGCCGAACCGGTATAGACAGCGAGCAGCGTGTCAAAATCGGTACCATGTGTATCAAAATAAAAAAAATCGCTTTCCGGGGTGGTCCATTTCCACCAGACAGAACTCAAGCCATTCCTCGTATGATACGGCTCACCGGTTTCCATTGTCGCGTCAATGTTTGTGCCGATTGTCAGCCCGGATATACCAGTCAGTTCAATCGCATTGATGAAGTTGTCGTTTGCCGGAGGGTTTGCTTTTCTCCAATTCAGAACAATTTCACCGGAAGGTTCTTCTGATCTGTCCACAAAAATTCCTTTCAACTTATACACAGCAATATAATAACACACTCCAGTCTCGGTGCGGAATACCGCGCTGCTGTTGCCGTTATCACTCCCATCATCATTATTAATGGCAATCTGTTTCAGGCTCTCAACCGCCGAACCGGTATAAACTGCCAGAACTGTATTAAAACCGCTGCCGTGGGTGTCAAAATGAAAAAGATCGCTCTCCGGTGGAATCCATTTCCACCATATTGAATTTCCATAGTCGCTTTCGCCGGGTTCGATTGTTGCATCAACATTTGTGCCGGTCACAGTCCCGGATACGCCGCTCAGTTCAATCGCATCGGCAAAATTGTCATTCGGCGGCTGTGCCGA
>DYRK01000090.1 GCA_020718785.1 Desulfatirhabdium butyrativorans
CCCCTGAATCCCCCTTTACAAAAGGGGGAAAACATACTGTTGCGTAACATGAGTTATGAATACAAACACTGAGACATTTGCCAACGCTCTTGGCTGAAACCGATGTAATCAGTCCGAATCATATCACCAGCCGAAAGGAGAAATTTATGAAATCCGTTATCATTTTTTCTTTGCTGATACTCGCCGGCACCCGACTTTATGCAGACGGAACTCATCCGCAGGGCATAAAACTCGACGGAACGCTCGGCAATTCCGGAAAACTCGATCTGCCCGGGCCCGATTACGACATCAGATCCGAATACGGAAAACAGTCCGGAGCGAATTTATTTCACAGCTTTCAGCAGTTCAATCTTCACAAAGGCGAATCCGCAACATTTTCGGGATCCGATTCGGTTCAAAACATCATCAGCCGGGTAAGCGGCGGAAATGTCTCGTGGATTGACGGAAAACTCGCTTCGGATATTCCGAATGCGAATCTGTATTTCTTAAATCCTGCCGGGGTCATGTTCGGGCCGAATGCCTCTTTGGATCTGACAGGATCCTTTCATGTCAGCACTGCGGATTATCTCAGACTGGGAGAAAATGAGCGATTTTATGCCATGCCGCAGTCGGATGAATTGCTGTCCGCGGCTTCTCCGGCAGCTTTCGGATTTTCGGATAACAGCATTTCAGGGATTTCGCTCGAAGGCAGAGGAGAAATTTCAGCAGATGAAGGAGACAGCTATCTTTCCGGTCTCTCGGTTTCCGAAGGTAAAACCCTTTCCCTTGTCGGCGGAGACATTGAAATCAGCAAGGGTACATTTTACCCTGTCCGGAAAACTGACGGAGAAGGCAATCCGGTCTTTCAACAGGCAGGCGATGAGAACGACAATCCGATCTTCGATGAGAATGGTAATCCGGTCTTTGTTCTCGATGAGAAGGGGAATCCCGTACAGGCAGTTGAAAAAATATCTCCCGGAGATATCAAAGCCCCCGGCGGAAGGATAAATATAGTGAGCGCAGCGTCTCCCGGAGAAGTCACGGATACGGAAACAGGTCCGGATATGACCTGTCCGGAAAAAGGAAATATCCGGCTTTCCGACAAAGCCGTGTTAGACAGCAGCGGCGGGAGCATTTTTATCCGGGGCGGACAGTTTGCCCTTGAAGACAGCATCCTGCGGTCTGAGACATCGGGAGACAAAGCAGGCGGAAAGATTGATGTTCAGGCAGATACTGTATCTTTGGCTTACGGAGCGGAGATTTCCGGCAGCACTTCGGGATCGGGAAAAGGAGCGGATATTCTCATTCAGGCAGATGACTCGCTGAGAGTTTTCGGTGCAAACAGCGAACAGAAGCCGGTTATCATTGCAACAGAAACCCTTGCTGTGACCGAAGAAGTCGGAGACGCGGGCAATATCAAGATCGTTTCGGGCAGCATTTCTTTTGCCGACGGGGCTGTTATCAGTTCCAACACACGCGGAAACGGCAAAGGCGGAGAAATCAGCCTGAATGCTCGTGATTCCGTCTCTTTTGCCGGAAAGAGAAATCAGGGAATTGTGACCGGGATTGAAGCAGCCTCAGCGTATTTCGGAGACGCGGGCAGTCTCAGCATTGAAGCCGACACGATTGCTTTCAATGACGGCGCGTTTCTCAATTCCACAACTTACGGGCAAGGCAAGGGCGGAGAAATCAGCTTGAAAGCCCGTGATTCGGTCTTTTTTTCAGACAGCATCATTCAAGTGCTGACGGTCTCGCAGGAAGAAAATGCCGGAAATGCAGGCAGTTTGCAGATTGAGGCAGGCAATATTTTTTTTGACAGGGGCGCGCTTATCACTTCAAATACCTACGGACATGGCAAAGGCGGAAAAATCAGTCTGAACGCCCGTGATTCGGTCTCTTTTGTCGGAAAAGAAAGCGAAGGAATGTTCACCGGCATTGATCTGTCCTCAAGATATTCGGGAGAGTGCGGCAGTCTGAGCATTGAAGCGGAGAACATATTGCTCAATGAGAAATCATTCATAAATTCAACCGCATGGGCAAAGGGCAAAGGCGGAGAAATCACGCTGACGGCGCGGGACTCGGTACTTTTTGACGACAGTATTGTGCAGACCGCCACGGTTTCAGATGAAGACGGTGCCGGGAATGCAGGCAGATTGCTGATCGGAGCCGATAAAATTTTTTTCAGAGGAGCCACGCTGGATTCAAACACCTATGGCAAAGGCAACGGCTGTCAGATTGATCTTAGAGCGGAAACCATAAGATGTACTGCGGACAGCAGCGGAAAGCCGACCCGCATTTATGCCGGAACTGGCAGCACATCAGAAAGAGCCGGAGCCGGAGGTGAAATCCGTATTTCCGCTCAAAATCTGTCTCTTGCAGACCGGGCGGAAATATCCACTTCGAGTTTAAGCGACGGGAAGGCAGGAGATATCGTTCTGGAGGGGAGTCATATTGAAATTGTGAGCGGGACAGAGATTTCATCCGAAAGCAACCGCACAGAAAACGGCGGAGAAGCCGGATTAATCACTGTCAATGCGGATTCGCTCAGATTGTCCGAAAACAGTTCTTTGACTACAGAGGCAAAAGGCGCGGGCGGGGGCAGAATCAGCCTGAACGCCGGAAATTCGCTTTATCTGCATGACAGTCAGATCACCAGCAGCGTGAAGCAGGGCTACGGCAACGGCGGAGATGTTGCGGCAGATTCAAAATTTGTTATTCTGAATCAGGGCAGTATCACGGCAAATGCCGAAGAAGGCGACGGCGGAGCGGTTTTCATCAGATCGGAGAATTTTATCAAATCATCGGAAAGCAGAGTCGAAGCCACGTCTGCCCGAGGCAATCAGGGAACCGTGGAAATTCAGGCACCGGATTTGGATATCGCCGAAAGTCTGAGCATCATGCCCGGCAATTTTCTCGACGCCGCAAAGTGGGCAGTGACGCCGTGCCGTCAGCGCTCCGGCGAAAATATCAGCCGTTTTGTTTTTCAGGGACGCGATGCTACGCCGCTGTCTTTTGATGACTGGCAGCCGGGTCCGGTGACTGAACCGGCTGATTCAAAATGATTTTCTCGTTCCCGTCAGCCTCTTATATCGAAAAATCAGTAAAACAGCATCTTGCCCTGTTCCTGCTTTTGCAGGAAAAATGCCTGCACTGCTTTCTACAACTGCTTCACCCGTATCATGTTCGTCGTTCCCTCGGCATATACCGGATGCCCTGTGGTAATCACCACGAGATCGCCTTCAGAGACATTTCCTGTTCCGATGGCTGAAACAGCGGCTTTTTCAATCCGCTCGTCCGTATTCCGGGTTTCGGACACGAAACTGGGAAAACAGCCCCAATAAAGCGCAAGTCTGCGTATGGTTGTTTTTTCAGGAGACAATGCAATAATCTGAGGTCTGGGTCTGAAACGTGAAATCTGCATGGCAGTAAAGCCTGAGCGCGTCGTTGCCACAATAGCGTTTGCACCCAGATGCTCTGCCAGCACACATGAGGCATAAGCCACAGATTCTGCAACATCTTTTTTATGCGTCAGATTCATATATCTCTCGTGGTTGAAATCCTTTTCAGCACTCTCCGCAATGCGTACCATGAAGCGGACCGCGTCCACCGGAAAATTTCCGCTCGCTGTTTCTTCGGAAAGCATAACAGCGTCCGCACCGTCCAGCACGGCATTTGCCACATCCGTTGCCTCGGCTCTTGTGGGACGGGGCGCGCTGACCATTGAACGAAGCATCTGTGTGGCAATTATGACGGGTCTCCCCATTTCATTGGCTTTTCTGACAAGCATCTTCTGAATGCCCGGAACTGTCTCTAAAGGAATTTCCACTCCCAAATCCCCGCGTGCCACCATGATGCCGTCGGAAACCCTCATAATGTCTTCGATGTGATCCAAAGCTTCATGCTTTTCGATCTTTGCAATGACCGGCGTCTTTTTATTCTCTGCCTCGATGATCTTTTTGAGATTCAGAATATCTTCAGATGTTCTCACAAAAGACAGCGCGACATAATCCACATCATGCTTCAGCCCGAACAGAAGGTCTGCTTTGTCCTTGTCTGTGATGGACTCGGCTTTGATGCTTCCGGTAGGAAGATTGATTCCTTTGTGAGAAGTCAGAACACCGCCGGTGATGACTTTGCAGTATATCTCAGTCAGGGTAGTCTTATCTACAACTGATTCCATCATGCCGTCAGCCAGAAGGATTCTGTCACCTGCTTTGACTTCCGAGGGCAGATGAAAATAGGAGACAGACACCCGCTCCGGAGTCCCTTCAATCGCCTCATTGGTTAAAACAAAGGTCTGACCCGGTTCAAGACGTATTCCCGGTTCTTTCACGATGCCGACCCGGATTTTGGGTCCGCAGAGGTCCTGCAGAATAGCAACCGGTTTTGCCAGTTCCTCGGAAATCGTCCGGATGATGGCGATTTTCTCTTTATGCTCCTCATGCGTTCCGTGAGAGAAATTCAGCCGCGCCACATTCATGCCGCTGCTGATCAGTTCCCATAAGACTTCCGGCGATTCGCTTGCAGGACCGATAGTACAGATGATTTTCGTTTTCGGCATAAGACTCCTTTTTGGGGTTTGGGGTAAGAGGTGAGGGGTGAGAGGTGAGACACAAAGCCTCTGACCCCTTACCTCTTACCCCTGACCTCTTGTTTATCCAGCACCTGCCGGATAGTTTTAGCCATTTCAGCCACAGACACGGGTTTTATGATATAGCCTTTTATGCCTGCTGACGCGATCTTTTCCGGAGTAAGGGTTTCGCTGAAACCGGTGGCAATGACTATAGGGATATCCGGGCGTATTGAGATCATTTCCTTTGCCAGATCCGAGCCGGTCATGCTCGGCATAGTCATATCCGTAATGACAAGATCAAAGCTTTCAGGTGATCTGCGGAAAATCTCCAATGTCTCGAGACTGCCTGTCTGAGCGGTAACCTTATATCCCAGATGTCCGAGGATCTGCTCAAGCATCCGTGTTATGACTTCTTCGTCATCCACGAGCAGAATCCGCTCATTTCCTCTGTGAAGAGGCTCCGGCGGCGGGAGTCTGGGTTGTACGGCTTTGACGTCGGCCAGCGGCAGCCAGACATCAAACACAGTCAGATGCTCCGGTACGCTCCGTACCGTGATATGCCCGTTATGGTTTTTTACAATCTCTTTTACTACAGAAAGCCCCAGACCGGTTCCTTCACCGCTTTTCTTGGTTGTGAAATACGGCTCAAAAATTTTCTCCATGGTCGCCTTGTCCATGCCGTGGCCCGTATCGCTCACGCTGAGTTTAAGATACGAACCTGACGGAATGCCGGGAAAAGCCTGAGCATTGCCGCTGTGAACCGAAACTTCATTCAAATTCACTTCAAGTATGCCTCCTTTTTCACGCATGGCATGATAGGCATTGGCGCATAGATTCATAAGTATCTGATGAATCTGGGTGGGATCCGAGAGAACATAGCCGCATTTCCCGTCAATATTTTTCCGAATCTCTATGGTCGCGGGCAAAGACCCTCTGAGCAGTTTAAGTGTTTCTTTGATTACTGGCTGGAGTTTCCAGGGTTTAAGCTCTTTTCTGCCTTCATGACTCTGCCGGCTGAACGTGAGAATCTGTTCGACCATACTTTTGGCACGTTCCGCGGCTTTGATAACCTGCTCCAGATTTCTCCTGCCTGTACTGCCTTCGGGCATATCTTCCAGAGTCATTTCGGTATATCCGAAAATAGGAAAAAGAATATTGTTGAGATCATGGGCAATCCCGCCGGCAAGCGTGCCGAGTGCTTCCATAATCTGAATCTGCCTGAGATGCGCTTCTATCTTTCTTTTTTCGGAAATATCTTTTGCGATATGAACAAAACCGATAAATTCGCCATGTTCGTTAAAAAGCGGAGAAAGCGTTACCTGAAAGGTTTTGCCCAGATGACTATGTTCTATTTCTTCGGTGACAGATTTATTTTCCAGAATCACTTTTTCTGCCGGACATTGCCTGCAGGATTCGGGATATCCATATAAGTCATAGCAATACTTTCCTATAAAATTTCTCGATTTTCCGTTCAACAGCTGAACCGCAGCCTTGTTCATCCGCAGAATACGCATATCGGGATCCATGATAGTAATGATATCCTCGATAGCGTCAAATGTTCTTTCCCATTCCTCTTTGCTTTCTTTGAGTGCTTTTTCAGAACGATATCGCTCGATTGCATACCGTATGGAGCGTACCAGCAGATCAGAACCTATTTTCCCTTTGACCAGATAATCCTGCGCGCCGGACTGAATCGCCTTTACTGCAACTTCCTCATCGTCAAGACAGGTCAGTACCATGACCGGGGTGTTGCGTGCCTGTGCATAAACCTTTTCGAATGTCTTGAATCCCCGGCTGTCGGGAAGTCCCAGATCTGTCAGCACAATATCGAACTTTTTTTCACTGAGGCGATTCAGCCCGGTTTCCAGCAGACCGACAGTCTCGAGGTCAAAGGAAACCCCCTTTGCCCTTTCCAGCACTCTCTTTATGAACAAGGCATCCATATTGCTGTCTTCAATCAGCAAAACCTTGATTTTCCCGGTCTGATATTCCATCACTTCTCACTTTTCACTTCTTGATTTTTGCGGCAGATACGGAAAACCGCCTCTTCCAAAACAAGTTTCGGATTCCTGCTGCCGGTCTTGAGCCGCAGATCCGCTTCGCTCAGATATTCCATTGCGTGAATAAGTTCCTCCCGTGTGAATTTCTCGGATTTCATCAATAATAAATACACAGGATACGGGCTTGCCTGACTTTTCATAATCTGAATATCTGTTGCCGGCTTTTTTTTTCCTTTCTTTTTTTCATCATCTCTGCCCTCCGACAGCAGGCTTTCCCATTCTTCAACCTGATTCATCAGCAGGCTGTCATAGTTCTGAATTTCAGACATGACAGAATTCTGAAACTGTGTGTAAGACATGCGGGGATTCCATGCTTTGCCTTGAGGGATTTCTGTAAATCCTTTTGTAATCAGAACCTTGCGTATCTGATTTATCATTGCTCCGAGAATCTGAAGAGGAGCAAATCCCGCGGAGAGAAGCGAATTCACAAAAAACAGTGAATCTTCGGCATTACGGTCAGATAAGGCGTTTGTGAGTTCATATATGGGATCCTGTTTTGTGCGCTTTAAAACTGCTTCCACATCTGCCGCGGTAATGTTTTTCCGATCTCCTGCATAATGTATCAGATTTTCCAGATTGCCGGAAAAGGTGCGGAGATCAAAACCGGTCATTTCGCACAAAGCGAGATAAGCATCCCGATCCATACGGGTTTTACTCCGGGCAAGGATGGTTTTCATCTGTTCGTTCAGCACAGCTTCCTGAGCCATTTTGTCGGCTTTGCGCTCGCCTCTGGGAACTGCACAGTCAACAACCGTTCCCTTTTGAGCAATAATTTTGAAGAGAGTCCGGCGTTTATCAGCTATATCCGTAGTAATGAGAAGATGATTTCCTTCGGGAAATCCTTTTTCAACAGCTTTTTCCAATTCACCGGCATTGTCTTTCGCGGCAAGGGGAGACAGATTGTTCTCGGCACAATAAGCAATAATTTCCTCTAACCATTTATCATCGTCCAATACTTCCGAATCCGACTTCAGATAATTATGACGGGAGTTTTTATCCTTCACATCATCTAAGGAAAGTTTTGCTGCCCCAAGCAGGCTCAGAAAAAATTTTGCAGCTTTTTTGATGTCTTTTCCGCTGTATGCCTCCTTTGCTTTCTCAAGGAAACTGCTTTCATCCTGCTTCGAATAGAATATCCGGGAATCGCACAGAGCAACCGCTTTGGTACCGGACAAAAGAGAGAAAGTGTTGACCCGTCCAATGGCTTCATAGACATTGTCATTGTCAATCCGATCATAGTTCAGACTGCGCTCCGAAGCCGGAATCATGGCATTCAGAACCTCGTCAAACGCAGTCTTATAAAGCATTTCCTCGCCGTAAAACAGATAAACAGGAGAAAAGCCTTCTTTCTCACAGGCTTTCAAATGCTTCGCTAATTCTTTATAATTAAATTCAGCCACTTCTCACTCTTCACTTCTCACTTCTTCATTCTGATAAGCATGATTGCAGCAATGAAGGACAGGCTTATCCCGATGGTCTGCGATACGGATAAGACGCCGAAGAAAAAATGCCCTCTGAAGTCCCCGCGAAATGTCTCAATGATCGAGCGGGTTATTCCGTAAATCAATACATATATCCAGAATATCTGGCCGTCGTAATGCTTGCGGAGACGCATGAAAAACCACAGAAAACAGAAAGTCATCAGATTGTTGAATGCCGAATACAACTGCGTGGGATGAATCGCTATTCCCCGGGGCGCAAGACTTTCCGGATGAGTAAAAGTAATCGCCCAGGGGAGATCACATGCTTTGCCGTAGCAGCACCCTGCAAAAAAGCAGCCCATTCTGCCGAAAAAATGCCCGATTGCAAGGGACGGAGCGAGAATATCCAATGTTTTCCGCACCGGCATCTTTTGTTTTTTCAGATAGATAACAGCAGTAATCAGCGCGCCTATGAATCCGCCGTAAAATACCAGCCCGCCGTTCCATATTCTGAAGATTTCCAGCGGGTCTGAAAGAAATATCTTAGGGTTGATAATGACATAGAACAGCCGCGAGGCAATAATCGCCGAAATCAGGATATAAAAACAAAGATCCATAATCTTGTCAGGGTCTTCCCCGATTCTCCGAGCCTCATATTTTGCCAATGAAATGCCTGCCATAAATCCCAGGGCAATAAAGAATCCGTAAGTATAGACAGACACTTTTCCGAATGTTAAAAGGACTGGATACATAGTTTTAAATTGAAAGTTGAAAGATGACTACTGCACAGTTAATTTAATTCTGAGCGACAGCCCGCGCTGCCGCGCTCCGGAGTGTAAAGCGGGTTTCAAACCCGCTTTGCTATGCACTCGATTAATTGGGCACTACTCCGGAATTTTGTTCAGGAGAATATGAAATACAAAAATCACAACGCCGATTGTAATCGCGCTGTCTGCCACATTGAATGCGGGCCAGTGCCAGTTTCCGATATAGAAATCGAGAAAGTCAACCACTTTTCCGAGACGGACTCTGTCAATCAGGTTGCCGATTGCCCCGCCGAATATCAGAGCAAATGCCGCTGCCAGAAAGGGATGGGTTTTCGGCGTCTTATGGTAAAAATACAAAACAAAGCCTGCGGCTGCGGACGAGATAAACAAAAACACTATGTTGCGAAATACTGAATTCCTCTCTGCAAATATGCCGAAAGCGCCGCCGGTGTTATGAATATGAGTAATATCGAAAAACCCTGATATCACAGTAAAAGACTGATACAGAGACATGGTATCCAGAATAACCGCTTTGGTGATCTGATCCGCAGTAATAATCAGACCTGCAATAACGGCAAGTCTGATGTATTTTCTCTTTTTCGATTCCTCAAGTATCAATGTTGTTTCAACAGTCAATGTGAATTTCTCCTTTTGCGTAAAAGGACACGCCGGCCGCGTGTCCCTGCAAACCATCTTATTAAAATCGGTCATTTTTGAACTCCGGACTATTCCGGCAGAGTTTTCAGTTTTGCAAAAAAACAATGCACATCTTCATGAATTTCGTCTGAAGTCATGTTTCGGGCAACAGATTCACGGGATAGCTTAACAGACGGTTCATGGCGTTGTAGGCGTTGAAACAGCGAATTTTCGTGGACAAACAGAATTTTTTTCCCGTCCACAACCTGAAAAATATTGGCACTGACCGTCCGCCACGTCTGCCCGCGGGGAAGAGTCAGATTTTCTCCTTCAAAAAATTCACGTATTACCTGTCCGGCAGGCTGTGCGAAAAGCGGGCCAAGGATCATCATATTAAATGCGGCACGGTTCCACGCATCCGGCACAAGGAGATAATTCTCTATATTTCTTCGTTGCCACTCATACAAGGTCGGATTTTCAGAACTGGGATGAAATGCAGTCTCATCGCTGTCATAATCGAACAGAATCATGCGCTTGGCTTTGGAGACAATCTGTCTGACCCCGGCAAAATGATGATCCGCGTAATCTCTCATATTTTTTTTAGTACCGCCGTGCATTGCATGAAAACAAAATCTGTTGAGCGTTTCTTCTTCATTCAAGACCTGCGCCCAGGCGCGTAACAGACGCTCGTCATCTTCGCCCTCAATATACAAAATCAAAGGAGATTCGATAAGATGGGTCACTTCGAGATTGGCAACATCTGCCATTGCCGTGACAATTTCCGGCGTGGACTGCACCCTTACAGGCTGTTTGTTCTGATAAAGAAATGAGTAAATCTGACTGACCTGAACGCCTCGGATAAATTCTTCGGCATGGGTCGCAATCAGAAACTGCATATATTTTTCAATGTCAGATGTCTTGAAGTAAGCCAGCACTTCGCGCTGTAAATTGACATGCAGATGCGCGTCCGGCTCGTCCAGAAGAATCGTCGTTGGTCTGTAGCCGTATAAAAATGCGAGCAAAGTCAAGGACTGATGAAAACCGCTGCCACCGGCAATAATATCGTAACTTTTTGAACGCTGACGATATTCACATATAATCCGGGTATCAATCCCGTGCTTGTATTTCGGAGGCTGCAATTCAATGGAAAACCATCTTTTAATTGTCTCCTGAATCTTGTCCCAATCTGCCGGATTTCCTTCCCATACGCGAAGGAGTAAATTTCTGAGAACCTTCCCCGGCTGTGCTTTTCCCACCTGCTGGCGCATAGGTCCGTCATCCCGCCATTCTTCTATGTCTTCCAGACCGGAAAAAGGCGGCACATAGACAATTATGGGCAGCAGATACGATTTATCTTTTTCTCTCCCTGCCAGTTCCCAGAAGCGATCCCATCCCTCAGCAGGAATGGCATAAACAGACTGAGGCGAGCTGTAGCGGAGGTGAACCCCGAAAGACTGTTCTTGATGGTCAGGAAGGCGCCAGACGACATCTATCTCTATCAGAATGTACTCCGGCTTTTTATTGCCTTCAGCTTTCGGATATCGGCGATCTGTACGCTCGGTCCAGAGAAGATTGAACTCCGGAACCGGCAGCGCGGTGAAATTGGGCAGTACGACTTGTATGCCTCTTTTTCCTTTCCGTTTTGCCCGATGAAAGGCTTCGACACAGAACTGCCAGATCGCCAAGGACTGCAACACAGTGCTTTTGCCGCTGTTGTTGAAGCCCACAAGGAGATCAAAGCGGGAAAAATCATATATCTGTTCTCTGATGCTTTTGAAATTTCTGAGTACAAGTTTGGTAATCATGGCTTTAAAGTGAGAAGTCATTTCTCACTTCTCACTTCTCAATTTTCAATTCCTACAATTCCGCAAGCACATCGCAGCATCGTTTGCAGACACCGGGATGTTCCGCGACAGTTCCCACCGAGAGATCATGCACCCAGCACCGCTCGCATTTCTCACCCGGAGACGGAATGACCAGAAGAGACAAGCCTTCGACATCCGAACTTTTATACGCGATGTCAGATCGCTGATCTTCTTCACGTGCCAGAGAAACTTTGGAGACAATAAAAACAGACCGTAAGTCATCAAGGTATGAATTCAGCAATTCCCGCATTTCTTTAGATGCCGCGACAATAACCGCGGAATCGAGTCCATGTCCGATGAGTTTTCTGGATCGGGCTTCTTCCAGAGCCTTGGTCACTTCCCCGCGAACCGCTATCAGGCGTTCCCAGTTTTTTGCAAGTTCCGCATCGTTCCATAACGGATCCGCAGCCGGCAGCGATTCCAGATGAATACTTTCTTTTTTCCCTGCATAATCCGGCATGAATCTCCAGACCTCTTCCGCGGTAAAGGGAAGTATGGGCGCGATGAGCCTGACCACCGTATTCAAAATAGTGTGCATTACGGTCTGCGCGCTTCTTCGTTTCAAAGACTTGGGCGCGGTCGTGTAAAGCCTGTCCTTGAGAATATCCAGATAAAAAGCCGAAAGATCAACCGAGCAGTAATTGTAAAGCGCGTGATAGATAATGTGAAATTCGTACTGGCTGTAAGCATTGAGACCCTTCTCAATTATGCCCGTCAGTCTGTGAAGGGCAAAGCGGTCAATATCCGGCATGGATGCGTAGGGAACCGCGTCCTTTTTCGGATCGAAATCATACAGATTGCCCAGCATGAAGCGGCTGGTATTTCGGATACGGCGGTATGCGTCGCTCAACTGTCCGAGAATTCTTTCCGAAACCCGGATATCATCGCGGTAATCGGATGCCGTGACCCAGAGACGGAGAATCTCCGCGCCGTATTTGTCAATCACCTCTTTGGGCGCGATCACATTCCCCAGCGACTTGGACATTTTTTTGCCTTCTTCGTCCACCACAAAGCCGTGAGTCAGAACCGCATCGTAAGGAGCTTTTCCCCGTGTTCCCACCGCGGTCAGCAGGGAACTGTGGAACCATCCTCTGTGTTGATCGGTTCCTTCGAGATAAAGATCAGCAGGCCATTTCAGATATGGACGCTGTTCAAGCACCGCGGCATGGCTCACTCCCGAATCGAACCACACATCCAGAATATCGGTCTCTTTCCTGAAATCCGAGCTTCCGCATTTTTCGCAGACCGTACCCGGCGGCAAAAGTTCTTTTGCCGATTTCTCGATCCAAATATCCGCGCCATGCGTTTTGAAGAGTTCGAATACACGGTCAACGGTTTTCTGACTGACCAGAACTTCTCCGCATTTGTCGCAGTAAAAGACCGTGATGGGAACTCCCCATGCGCGCTGCCGTGACACACACCAGTCGGGCCGGTTTTCGATCATGCCGTAAATCCGCTCTCTTCCCCAATGCGGTATCCATTTCACCCTGTCAATTTCCGCGAGCGATTTTTTTCTGAGTCCGGTCTTTTCCATGGAGATAAACCACTGGGGCGTTGCCCGGAAAATCACCGGCTTTTTGCATCGCCAGCAATGGGGATACTGATGAATGATTTTGTCCTCTGCAACGAGCGTGCCGCTTTCTTTGAGTTTGTCCCTGATGTTTTTGTTGGCATCGAAAACAAACTGCCCCTTGAAAAATTCCACCTCATCGGTAAAACAGCCGTTGTCATCAACGGGCGAATATGGATCAAGTCCGTACAGCAGACCCGTTTCATAGTCTTCACGGCCGTGTCCGGGCGCGGTATGGACGCAGCCTGTACCCGCGTCCAATGTCACATGAGTTCCGAGAACAAGAACAGAATCACGGGGATAAAAGGGATGGCCGCACCGTTTCCGTTCCAGCATTTTTGCCTTGATATCGGCAATAACGGAAAAATCGGGAAATCCGAAGGTTTTCATACAGGTTTCAGCCAATTGCCTTGCCACAATAAAGACTTCGCCTTTTCCCGTGTCCGCGGCGACATAATCAAAATCCGGATGAAACGCGCAGGCAAGGTTTGCGGGAAGAGTCCAGGGAGTCGTTGTCCAGATTACCACAAAGACATTTTTTCCTGCCAGTGCGGGAATTTCCCTGCTCAGATCATCTTTTAAAGGAAATTTCACGAAAACCGACGGCGAAGATTCGTCATAATATTCGATTTCCGCTTCTGCCAGCGCGGTTTTGCAGTTGCAGCACCAGTATATGGGCTTTTTGTGCCTGAAAAGACTTCCGTCCAGGGCGAATTTGCCGCATTCGCGTGAAATAATGGCTTCGTATTCGTAAGCCATTGTAAGATAGGGATTTTCCCATTCTCCCATGACCCCGAGCCGCTTGAATTCTTCACGCTGGACCCCGATATATTTTTCCGCATAAGAGCGGCAGCGCCGGCGGATATCGGCTTGGGACATGCCTGTTTTTTTATCCCCCAGTTCTTTGTCAACATTATGTTCTATCGGAAGTCCGTGACAATCCCATCCCGGAACATAGACCGCATCGAAACCGGCCATCTGCCGGGAACGGACAATCACATCCTTGAGAATTTTATTCAAAGCCGTGCCGATATGGATATTGCCGTTGGCATAAGGGGGACCGTCATGCAGGACGAATTTTTCCCTGCCCTTTGAAGAAGACCTGACTTTATCATGCAGCCGATCTTTGTCCCATGCTTTCAACTGTTCAGGCTCTTTCTGTGCCAGATTTGCTTTCATGGGAAACTTTGTAACCGGGAGATTGAGTGTGCTTTTATAATCCATTTGAGCCTCGTTTGTTTTTCTCGTTCCCAATTTCTCGTTCCCAAGCCCCGGCTTGGGAACG
>DYRK01000091.1 GCA_020718785.1 Desulfatirhabdium butyrativorans
GAAGCGAAAGCAGACAGTATGCGGCGGTATTCTTTTGTCATTTCAACTCCTGCCCGGCCGAGAATATATGCAGTTCCGCTTTGGTCATCAGTCCTACATACAGACGTTTCCGCGTCTGATCCAGAAAATAAGACACAGATGTCTCGCTGACATCAATGCTGTCCGGCAGATTTTCTACCCTTTCGGAAACAAGCGTATCCCGATTGATGGCTGCAACAATACGCTTTGCATCAGTTCCTGTTCCCTCGACGCCGGACGCCCAATAAGTATTGCCTGCGAGCGCAAAAATCTGCTGCCCGTGATCCAATGTTCTGCCCGTAGGATTTCCCGTAGCACCGTTCAGTTCAAAAGGACCGGCAAACAGCGTTTTCTTTGCTGCATCGAAAAACAATGTGTCTGTGCCTTGACCGTTCTGAGCTTTCTTCCAATCCAAAGCAGAAAGATCAATATCGCTTCCGACATAATTTTCGGCAGCGTTGAAGACATTCAGCTTTCTCTCATTTTTCCGGAACACAAACAGGAGATTATCCGCTTCATTGACTGCCATCTGCAAATTTCCGGGTCCCTGCTCTGCCTCACCCGTCGGAAATCCGTCCAATGAGATGGTATTCGTATTTTTCATCTGCTCCCATGACACGACTGCAATTTTTCCGAATTCGGGGTAAGCCGCATAAGCAAGGCGATGCGTGCTGTCAATTGCCAAATCCGGCAGACGGTCTGTCGTGCCTTTGGCAAGACCGACAGGAATTGTTGCCTGCAGGGTGCGGACAGGCTTGACTGTATAGACCGACAGCGTACTGTCCCAGGCATTCAGGATAAACAGATGTTCTCCGGCAGCATCCGTGCGGATGGGAACCGGCCATGTACCGCTTTCGAATGTCTCGAATACGCCGCTGTCGGCGTTCAGACTCAGCAGATAACTCCCGCCCAGACGGCTGTTCATATACAGCACAGAGCCGTTATCGGCTGCTGCAATCTTCTCCAGACTGTCTCCCAGACGCATCGGAACAGCAGTCGAACAGGTATCTGCAGAAATCTGCCACAGGGTTCCCGCATCTCCGTTGGGAACGTAAATCTTATTTGTTGCCGAGTTGAGACAAAGCTGATGCGGCTTTTTACCGAAATCAAGTGTAGCAGCGACTTCGCCTGTGTCGGCGTTATAAGCGGTCAGACGCCCTCCTACGCCCGCCGTTTCCCCGTCTGCAGCTTTTTTGACAGACAACACGGCGATCCGTTTATGCGCCTGATCGTAAAGGATATTCTGAACTTCGTAATCTGCCGGAACCGGCAGGGTTTTGTAAACAGAACCGTCCGAATTCAAGATCAATATATTCCGATAAGTGCCGACGGTGAACCGTCCGCTCTCGGAATCTCCGAGCAGCCATCGGGAACGGTCTGCATTCGGAACCGAATAAGTAATCGTGCCGACGATCTGCCGGGTTTCGGGACTGAAGCGGTAAATCGGGCGCTGTGTTGCTTGGGAAGCCACATCCAGAACCAAGAGCGTATCGGATTCTTCATCATAGATCATATCGCCGGTTCCGATGCCCATAAGATCGCTGGTCCATACCTGAGCCAGCGTTTTGCCGTCGTAAGCGGAAAGATGGGGAGAAGTTCCGGAGGCAAGATAAATATATCCGCGTTTGCTGTCCGTACAGGCCGGAGTGATGCCGCCGTTGATTGCTGCAGGTCCCGCAAGCTCCTTTGTATCCGGATTCACGCGCCGAAGTTCTTTGTGTTCGGTGTCAACGATGTAGAGATAATTCGCCGCGGCGTCCATATACAGATATTTATAGGAATACCCGCTCATCCGGGTGTCTGTCGTTCCGGTCCATTGTTCGGTCTCGCCGTCCATAATGGCAATATGCGGCGTCAGAATCCCGCTCACATATACCCGGTTGCGTGTGCTGTCCGCGGCTGCCGAAAACAGCTTTAATACATTGTCGCTTAACGTCACTCCCCGCAGTTCAGGGATACGGATCACGGCATCTTCGCAGAGAAATGACTCGCAGGCTGCCGGAGGAGGCAAAACAATAGCGTTACTTCTCAATTCTGCCGAACTCTGCAAAATATAAATCGTGTCTGCTACGCTGATTTTGCCGTCGCGGTTTGCATCTGCATCGAGATTGACCGGAGATACCATATCGGCAGAAATCCTAAGCGTCAGAATCGCATCATCCAAAGCGACCGTGTTGCTGTCATCCATATCGCCTTTGATGACGGTGTCTGCAATCGCACAGGGAATTATTCCAGCAACTATTGCCGTTAAAGCCAAAACCATTCTAAATCGTTTCATAGTTTCCTTTTTCCCTCCTTATTCTTTATCTTTTCGTTCCGGAAAATTCTCAAAGCAGGTTCCCGACTTCTGATTGTTTTCCGGGGGGTTAAGGCGATGTCTGGCAAAGCCGATGACAAATGCCGCTCCGCTGTAGAAGAAGTAGAACCAATGCCAGGGAATTGTCTTGAGAGCAAAGCACAGACCGCGTTTTTTTTGGAAAAAGCGGTAAACATCCCGGTTGATCCATAAAAGAAGCCCTGCTGAAAGCAATGCGGGTATCAGAAGCTTAGGAATAAATACCGCTCCCATGAGACTCAGCATCAGTATGAAAACCGCAGCCACGCTGATTCTGCCTGATAGTTTCAGGTTCAGATCATTGACAAATTTCCCCTCATTCAGAATCAGTTCTGTCCAGGGGAGCGCACGAAAAAAAAAATCGGCTTTCAGAAGGGAACGGATTCCCCATCGTTTCAAATGCTTGACCTGAAGTTCTTTGAGCAGCCGGATAGTATGACCCGCTTTTCTGAGCCGGTATCCCAACTCGATATCTTCGATACTGGGATGCCGATAGCCCTCGTCAAAGCCGTTCATTTCCAGAAAAATGTTTCGGCGAATCACGCCGCAGCCGCTCCAGAAAGTGGAAGCTTCGGAACTCCCGGTCTGATGAACATAATGATGAAGCAGATTTTTGTACTGGGACAGAAAATTGCTTTCGTAGGGATCATCATCATAAGACCCGAAAAGCGCAGCCATATCGGGATGTTGCCGGAAATCAGCCGCAATCTGTTTCACAGCATCTTTCGGAACCGTTTCATCTGCATCTATGAAAAAAAGAATGTCTCCTTTTGCGGCATTGGCGCCGGCGTTCCGCGCCCGTGCAGGACCGCCGGAGAGCGGGAGTTTTATGACCTGCATCGCATATTCTTCGGCAATACGCCAAGAGCCGTCGGATTCGCCGTCTGCCACTACAATTGTTTCAAGAGGAGGCGGATCGCAGGCTGCCACAGAAGACAGGCATTTTCGGAAATTTTCACCGCCGTTATGTACAGGAATAACAATGGAAACTCCGGTATCGGAAGACGTCATGTTTAATATCTCCTTGTAAAAAGGTGAGGGGTGAGGGGTCAGAGGTAAGAGCCTCTGACCCCTCACCTCTGACCCCTCTCACTACCTAAGTATTTCTTCGAGTTTAAGCTTAATCTTCTGTCCTACGACCGGAAGATTCAAATTCAGCATCTGATTTTCTGTTGCGCCCTTATACCTGAGGTTCTCATAAATAAGAAGTTGCTGCGCTTTCAGATATTCATAGTTGCTGTTGACAGAAATGGCTTTATGCAGTCTGAAACAGGATTTGTCCCGCAAAAGTTCTCTCAAAGTGTCATATACTTCTATATGGCTTATATTGACAGATTCAACGACAATGAACTGTATTCCCAAGTCAGAAAGGGCTTTGTCAATTTCTTCCCGTGTATGAAGATGAATTTTCAGCTTGTTGTCATAGAAAATAGAAGAGGATGAGATCAGTTTGTCGCCCCGGACAATCAGTGATTTTCTCTCCGGATCATGTATGCGGGCAAAGAAAATAAACTGTCCGTTGGCATATCCGTCGAAAAAAATGAGCGGAGATTTTGTCTGCTGCAAAACATAAATCGCAGCCTCTTCATATCCGGAAGCATATCCTATGAATGCACGCGGAAAAAAAGATATCTGAAAGATAATCGGCAGACTGCAAATCGCATATCTGATAAAAGGCTTCTTTCCATTCAGCAGAGTCTCTATTTCACCTATCAGCCTTTGCAGACCCACAGCCGCAAAGAGACAGAAGAACGGTATCCAGTACATGGGATAGCGGTCAATTTTGACTTTTATGACTGTAAAAAACAGATACACAGAGAAAATAGCGGCTGCAAAAATGAGGCTGTCTGCTTTTTCTTCCTTTTGGAATGAGAGAAACAGACCGGCTAAGATTAACAGCAGCATCGGCGTAGAAAAATGAAAATGATATAAGAAATAGATATTTTTGAATAAGTCAAGTTTTGCATACCAGGGAGACGCAGAATGCGTTCCGAGAGACTGGGCAAGATTCTGATCTCCGAGCCATAGCGTAATTCCTGCCAACGGCATTAGAAACACTAAGATGATAAGGTAAATCATCCAAGTGTTCCGGGCAATCAGAAGCCTCGGTTTTTTTTTCAGAAGCGGATACATCAGAATCAGAGGCAGGATAAATCCGCTTTTCTGGTTGGTCCAGAGAGTCAGTCCCGCTGTTATGCCCAGCAGGAGAGCGTATCTGAAGGACGGTTCCGAAACATAGCGATAAAGATAATAAACGCAGACAATGCTCAGGGAAAGCGTCGGAATTTCCAGCATGGTCTGCTGTGTGTATTCATAGACGAAAGGGTTTGTCATCCAGAGCAGGAGAGACAGGATTGCTACAGATGAATCATGCGTTTCGCTGACCAGCATCACCCAGAAGATCATTCCGATGAACAGGAAAAAGAATACACAGAGTCTGGGACTGAGATTGGATAATCCTAAGATATAATAAAACAAAGCCTCGGCCAAAGGAAAAAATGTCGGGCGGTATCCGATGGAAAGTGCCGGATATTTTGCATAATATGTTACGGTGTAGTCGTAGATATGCAGCAGAGAACCGGGCAGGTCTTTGATGAAATCCAGCAGGAAAACCCCGTCCATGGCGATTCGGTCTGCATCCGGCACCCAGAAATGAGTGTTTGTGAGATAAGGCACAGACAGCAGGAGATATGCGCCGAATATAAACAGAATGAAATAAAATGTTTTTTTTTTAATCATCAGATGATGTCTGCCGAAGGTATCAGAAGATCGGTAAATGCCGTCAGCCGAAACGGTTTTATCTTCTGTTCATTTCATAAAACAGCCGGAAAGGTCAATGGGGTGAAAAAAGTATTTCGCGGTAGCCAAATGCTACCTGACAGACAGTCATATAAAAAATTATAAATGATTCCGAATAGTTGAATTAAATATCCGTTTCATAAAAACTCGCAAGACTCAAGGCGACTATATTGGTAAAAGATTCTAACAACTGCTGTTTTTCATAGGGTAATATCGTCTGGGGATTATGAGGTCTGATCGCTAAAATACCCAGAATTTCAGTTTGAACAGTTAAGGGCAGATACTGCCATTGAGACGAACTCAGCGTCTTTGTTCCGAATCCTGCACGTTTTCTGTTTTCATAAGACCACCGCGCTGTCCCTGATTCATGTTCGCCGAAAATGCTTTCACTTTCCGATTTGACGATAACGGTCAGCCTGCCGTTGCTTGGCAGGAGCAGCACGGTTTCAGTCTGAAAACATTCCGATACATTTTTGACGATACTTTGAACCAATATGCTGAAATCATGTGTTGAAAGAAGTTTACGGGTGAATTCGTAGAGGGTATGAATGAACTTTTCCCCTTGTCTGGCTTTTTCGCCCTGACGTTTCACGATATCCGCGAGAAAACTCGTAACAATTCCTACGAAAAGAAGCATCCCGAAGGTCAGAATAAACCGGGCATCATTGACATTGAATGTGTAAACCGGCGGGATAAAGAAAAAGTTGAAACAGGCAACTGCCAGAATCGAAGCCGGCACACCGCCGGATATCCCGGAAACCACACTTGTCAAAACAATCGGAACAACGAACATCAGAACAATATCATGCAGTTCCAGCACAGGACGCAGGAAAAGACAAATGACCGCTGTCAGGCTTATGCTTACAGTGCCGATCAGCAATGCGCCGATATTGAAAGCATGACTTCTCTTCTTTTTTTGAGAACGCTGTGTGCGTGGATCGAAGGTACCTTGAACGATAAGAATCTGAATCGGGGCGCTTTTATGCACAATCTCATTGATAATCGAACCTTTTAAGATTTCCTCGAATTTTGAACGTCTTGAAAATCCGATAACAATGAGAGTAACATTTTCAGATTGGGCAAAAGTAATTATCTCATCTGTAAATGATTTCCCGCTGAGTTTGACGATATTTGCTCCTGATTCCCGCGCCAGATTCAAATTTTTATCCAATTGAATCTGATCTTCGGGGGTTAAGGTGCGTGCCTGCGGAGAATCAACGTAAACCGCAAACCATTCGGAGTTTGACGCGACGGCAAACCGTTGGGTTGTCCGGATTATCTCCGCTGATGAAGGACTTGAACTGACACAGGCGAGCAATTTGGTTCCCGCGGGAATGACTCCTTTGATTCCATGTTCTTTTTTATACAGGAGCATATCGTCATCAACGCGTTTGGCAGTATATCGCAACGCGATCTCCCGCAAAGCATGCAGATTCGCGTGTCTGAAAAAGTTCATGGCAGCAATTCTGGCTTTTTCAGGAACATAAACCTCACCGGCATCTAAGCGTTTCAGCAGTTCTTCTGTTGGAAGATCAACCAGTTCGATCTTATCTGCTATTTCAAGAATCCGGTCAGGAACTGTTTCTCTGACACGGACGCCGGTAATCTGACAGATTATATCGTTTAAACTTTCAATATGTTGCACATTCACGCAGGTGTAAACGCTGATCCCTGCTTCAAGCAGTTCCTCAATATCTTGATACCGTTTTTCATTTCGCGAACCCGGCACATTGGTATGCGCCAGTTCATCCGCAAGCACATATTCGGGTTTTCTGTGCAATACTTCATCCAAATCCATTTCCTCAAGAGTCATACCGCCATATCGGATCTGTTTTTTAGGAATTGCAGGAATTTCGGACAGAAAAATTTCCGTAAGTTTCCGCCCGTGGGTTTCCACAACAGCAGCAAATACCTCCTGCCCGTCCTTGCACAGATGGATCGCTTCATGCAGCATCCGATAGGTTTTCCCCACGCCTGCCACATATCCCAGGAAAACTTTCAGATAGCCCCGCCTGCGGCTATGTTCCTGCTCTTCCTGTCTTATGCGTGCAAGCAGTTCATCAGGATTCGGGCGTTGTGATTTTTCATTCATAACTGCTTCTCCACACTACCGGACAATTTTCAGATATTTGTGCTGAAACAGACACAAAACGGCTTGCGTCTGTTTTAAGCCGGGGCGTTTTACAGTAAAACGCCCCTGCTTAAAACAGACGTAAATCGTTTTTTTGGATAAAATCAGAATATTATGATTTTTTATCCGGTAGTGTGCTGCTTCTCTTTATCGCTCTTTCCGGGCAGCCGATTCGTCAAGCGCAAGATTGAGTTTTAAGACATTGACACAGGGCGTTCCGAACAGCGGTTTCTCGATATGAGTCAAGACAATGGAACGAATGACTGCTGACATCATTTTCCGGGCTTCGGCGATTCTGGGGACTTGCAGCATTGCAGATGACTCGCTGATATGAGGATCGAGTCCGCTGGCAGATGCCGTGACCAGATCAGCCGGAACAGACTGATCCGGCAAAAGACCGTTCATTTTTCTGAGCGTATTCAGTCTTTCGGAAATCTGTCCGTGCAGCAATGGTTCTGCGGGTCCGTAATTGGACGCTCCGCTGCCTCCGCCATTGTAATCTCCTGCTGAGGGACGTCCCTGAAAATAGACAGGCTGAGTAAAACTTTGTCCGATCAGTTCCGAACCGGCAATTTTGCCGTTTCTGACAATCATACTGCCGCTTGCCTTATGAGGAAAAGCCAGTTGTGCAATCCCTGTCATTGCAAAGGGATAGAGCAATCCGAGTATCAGGCTGAACAATGCAAAAACAATCGCCGCCGATTTTAATGTTTTCATGTATATCTCCCATCAGACTGCCGGACAAAAAATCATAACATTCTGATTTTATTCAGACTGAAACAGAAACGATTTGCAAAATCGTTTTACTGTAAAACGGCTTTGTAAGCCGTTTTTTGTCCGTTTCAGCAGAACGGTCGGACTGAAACAGAAACGATTTGCAAAATCGTTTTACTGTAAAACGGCTTTGTAAGCCGTTTTTTGTCCGTTTCAGCAGAACGGTCTGAAAAATTGTCCGGCAGTGTGATCTCCCATGTAAATCGTTAATAAAGAAACTGAGTTTTTTCAAAAAACTCAGTTTCTATTTCGGGTTTTCATCTGTGCGTACCCGCGTCAGAATATTCCTATACCAAATGCAGAAATATCAAAAGCAGATCAATAAGTTTTATGCCGATAAACGGCAGGAGCAGTCCGCCGAGTCCGTAAATCAGTATATTCCTTGTCAGGAGTGCAGACACAGATTTGACGCGGTATCTGACTCCCCTCAGTGCCAACGGAATCAGCAGCGGAATAATCAGGGCATTGAAGACAACCGCAGAGAGTACCGCACTTCGGGGACTTGTCAGACGCATGATATTCAGCACGCCAAGCACCGGATACACCGAACCGAACAGAGCCGGAACGATGGCAAAATATTTGGATACGTCATTGGCAACGCTGAACGTGGTCAATGCGCCCCGTGTGATAAGAATCTCTTTGCCGATTTCCACAATCTCCAATAATTTTGTCGGAGATGAATCCAAATCAACCATGTTGGCTGCTTCACGTGCTGCCTGTGTTCCGGCATTCATGGCGACTGCCACGTCTGCCTGAGCTAAAGCGGGCGCATCATTGGTTCCGTCTCCGATCATGGCGACCAAATAACCTTCATCCTGATATTTGCGGATAGCTTCCAATTTCGTCTCCGGTTTGGCTTCGGCAATAAAATCATCCACTCCGGCTTCAGCAGCTATTGACGCCGCGGTCAAGGGATTGTCGCCGGTGATCATGATTGACCTGATCCCCATATTCCGCAAGTGGGCGATACGCTGACTGATACCCTCTTTAACGATGTCTTTCAGCCGGATCATGCCGATTACCTTGCTGTTTTCAGCAACAACAAGAGGAGTGTCTCCTTTGCGCGCAATATTTTCAACATCTTTGCGGATATTATCCGACACGGAGCCGCCTTGTTCAGCGATAAATGCCTCAACAGCATCCAACGCACCTTTCCGGATTTTACAGTTGTCAATATCAATTCCGCTCATGCGGGACTGCGGCGTAAACGAGACAAAATGCGATTCATGAGGCGCACGGATATCTTTGCCTTTGACCTGCAATTCCTTTTTAGCCAGAACAATAATACTTCTGCCTTCGGGAGTCTCGTCGGCAAGAGAGGAAAGCACGGCTGATTTGACAAAGGCATTTTTTTCAATCCCATGCACAGGCAGAAATTCATAAGCCATACGGTTGCCGAGAGTTATAGTACCTGTTTTATCCAGCAGAACCACATTCACATCCCCGGCAGCTTCCACCGCACGGCCGCTTAAAGCTATGACGTTGTGCTGAATCAGACGATCCATGCCCGCAATGCCGATAGCAGGCAGCAGACCTCCGATTGTCGTAGGAAGCAGACAGACCAGCAGCGACACGAGAACAACGACAGAAACTGCAATCCCCATATAATGAGCATAAGCAGGAAGTACAGCTACAACCGTTATAAACAGGACAGTCAGCGCGATCAGGAGAATCTCCAGGGCAATTTCATTGGGCGTTTTCTGCCGATTTGCGCCTTCCACCATGCCGATCATGCGATCCAGAAATGTGTCTCCGGGATTGGCGGTGATCCGAAGTCTGATGATCCCGGAAAGAACTTTTGTTCCGCCTGTCACCCCGCTTCTGTCCCCGCCTGATTCGCGGATTACCGGCGCTGATTCTCCGGTAATTGCGGATTCATCAACGAGCGCAGTTCCTTCGATAATATCGCCGTCGCCGGGAATCATTTCACCTTCGGAAACCAGAATCACATCGTCTTTCCGCAGTTCGGAAGCAGAAACAATCTGAATATCGCCTTTTTCATTAAGCAATTTTTTGGCGTCCGCCTGACTGCGAGACTGACGTAAAGAGTTTGCCCTGGCTTTCCCAGCTTTTTCTGCAAAAGCTTCGGCAAAATTGGCAAACAGAATCGTCAGCCATAGCCACAGGCTGATTTGCATTTCAAATCCGAACGGTAAACCTTTGACAATATTTCCGATAAAAATAAACGTGGCGATTATGCTCCCGATTTCTACAATCAACATGACAGGATTGCGCCACAATGCAAAAGGATTCAGTTTTATAAATGACTCTTTAACTGCTTCTCTGATAAAGTGCCATTTCCAGATCGTCTGATTCATAATTTTATCTCCTATGTAAACCATTAAGAAAGAAATTAGGTTCTGTTGTAGGTTGGGTCAATTTTTTTGGAATTTTTCTGCGAAAATTTCCAAAAAAATTGACCCAACCTACTTCTAACTTAGTTTCTTTTTTGGATTTTTATTTGTTCCTAACGATACAATACCAGATGTTCGAGAATCGGACCCAGCGAATAAAACGGGAAAAAAGTCAATGCTCCCATGATGATAACCACCGCTGCAACCATGATTGCAAACAATGCGCCTGTTGTGGGAAAGGTTGCCTGTGTGGTCGGGATCAGTTTTTTCTCAGCCAGAGAACCTGCCAATGCCAATGCAGGAAGGATTGTGGCAAATCTGCCTACAAGCATCCCGATCCCCAGCAGGATATTGTAAAACCGCGTATCGGCATTTAAACCGGCAAATGCTGATCCGTTATTCCCGCAAGCAGATGAAGCGGCATATAGAATTTCCGACAATCCGTGTGCGCCAGTGTTATTCAGGCTTGCCAATCCCTCAGGCACGGCAATGGCGATTCCTGCAATAATCAGGAGCGCGACAATCGGAGCCAGCAGCGCAATCATAGCCATGACCATTTCAAAAGGTCCCAGTTTTTTGCCGAGAAATTCCGGTGTGCGTCCGATCATCAGTCCCGCGAGAAACATGGTCAGAATAATATAAAAAATCATGCTGATCAGTCCTACGCCGACACCTCCGAAAGCCACTTCCCCGATGCCCATATTGAACATACAGACAAGTCCGGCAAGCGGCATGAAACTGTCGTGCATACTGTTGACTGACCCGTTGGAAGTGGCTGTTGTGGCCACAGCCCAGATAACGGAATGAAACACTCCGAAACGCATTTCTTTGCCTTCCATATTGACTCCGTGAGCAATACCCGCACGTTCCGAAAGCGGATTGCCCTGATTTTCGGCAATCAGAGCCGCTCCCAGACTGATAAGAAACAACATAAGCATTACAGCAAAAATGACATTTCCCTGTTTCTGATTTTTCAGCATATAGCCGAACATAAAAACACAAGCTGTGGGCAGCCACAAAATGGCAAAAGTTTCAAGAAAATTGGTGAACAGATTCGGGTTTTCAAAGGGATGTGCGGAATTGACGTTGAAAAAGCCTCCGCCGTTGGAGCCGATCTGCTTGATGGCAATCTGTGAGGCTGCGGGACCGACTGCAATCGTTTGTCTGCCGCCTTCCAAAGTTTCTGCGGAAATCGCAGGCTGAAATGTCTGTACCACGCCCTGGGAGATCAGCAAAACAGTTAAAATAATGGAAAGGGGGAGAAGAACATAAAGAGTTGTCCGGGTAAGATCAACCCAGAAATTTCCCAATAACTGAGTATTTTTGCGGATAAATCCCCGTATGACAGCAAGCAATGCGGCAATGCCTGTGGCTGCGGAAAGAAAATTCTGCACTGTCAGCCCGAGCATCTGAGTGAGATAACTCATGGTGGTTTCACCGCTGTATGACTGCCAATTCGTATTTGTCATAAAGGAAACGGCTGTATTTAAGGCCGTGTCCCAGCGGACAGATTTCAAGTGATCGGGATTGAGCGGCAAAATTCCCTGAACTAATTGCAGAGCAAACAGAAAGACCAGTCCGATGCCGTTAAATGCCAGCAATGCCCATGTATAAGTTTTCCAGTTCATTTCCTGCCCGGCATCTATATACGCCAGCCGATACAGCAGGTTTTCAAACGGAGTCAGCCAAGTAAGAAATTTTCCTTTGTTTCCTGTCAGGATATTTGCCATATATCTGCCGATCAGAATTCCTCCGAAAACAAGAGACAATCCCAAGAATAAACTATATATACAGAGATTTATCATATTTATTCCTCACGTTCCCACGCCATCCTCTTTAAGATTTTTCTTCGCAGCATATACGCCCACCGGCATAATTTGCGCTTTTGGGCAAAATCGGACGATCTTTAAATTCTTTACGTTCAATATCCATATAGCGAATTTTACCATCATTTTCCAATTTCTTACCGAGTTCATAATCCAGCATCAGCTTCAATTCTTGAAGACGTTCTGTAGCCCATAATGTCTGGTGATTCGACTCACCGATTTTCTCTAAAACATATTGTTCAAAACTGGCTTTAATATCCTGAATTTTAACTGACTCAGGAATGTCATTGCTCCATTCGGCAAACAATTCTGTATATCGCTTCTTTCGATCTGACAGATAAAGTTTGGGAATTATTTTGACAGAACCCAGTCCGAGCGGTTTCCCCATACCGAGTTTATGACAACAGCCTTTCGGCAAACCAAGGCTGAAAAGCAACGCCCCAAGTTCAACTTGGGAAAGGTTTTCAAAGCGAATCCGGCCTGAAAATCGAGTTTCCGGTTTTACAGGTGTGATTTCAGTGTATTGTTTAGGAGCTTTCTGAATTTTATCCTTGTCCCTCTCTTCCCAGCCGTTGCCGGATTTGTGCCAGTAAAGTTTGTAGCCTCTGATGGCGGAATTGGAATTGTAATGATTTAACTGCTTATTATCATCCTGTGTTTGAACAAGATAATGCTGAAAGGTAGTGGGTTTGGGCGCAGCAAGAATCTGCGGACTTTTTGTTTCCATCAGGACATTCTGCTGACCTTCTTTTAAAAAAGCGTCTTCAAAGAAGACTCTTCCGGGAATCGTTTTCTCTTTGCCGACTTTCCCGAATATTGCCTCTGCCAAATCTGTTTTTGTTTTATCTTTCAGATTATCAGGAATATGATCGCCGATGGTTTTCTCATACGCAAGCCGGAACATACCGGTATGACCGAAAGAAGTCGCTTTCCCTTGTTCATCGGTAATATAAAAACAGGGGACTCCTTCAGGGTGTTTTTTTAATTGTTCTAACAGATTCGCCCGTTCATCTCTGTTCACATCATCTTTATAGCTTTTCAGCAAATTATCATCAATATCAAGATGTTTTCCACTTCGATCTTCCTCATTAACAACCCAGTGCGTATGTTTACCTTTTCTTTTTGAAGGCACCCAGCCGGTACAAACTAATGTTCCTTTTTCCCAACCTGCTAAATTAGTAGCATCTTCCTGTATAGCTGTTACTCGTCCATAATACAAATTTTTAGTAAGTTTATGTCCCTTTGGAGACTCCTTCTTAAAAACAACTGATTTTGTAAAGAACTTATAGTATTTATTGGGTTTATATCGAGTTTCCCCTTCTCTATTTTGAAAACTGATAGACATTGCATGAGGATAAAAAGGTTTGCCAAGCAAAAGGCTTTCTTCAATTTTATAATATGTTAGATTATCTTTCAACAATGCAGGAATAATAACAAAATTACCACTTCTTTGTTTTTTTAAATATCCTGCAAGGGGTTTAATCGTGTATGCCCCCTGAATTTCCTGAATCATTTTGTCAGAATAAATTTTCTTTAATGAACCAGTTACATCAGCAAAACTTCTGAAATAAAGCCTCTTGTCATCAAAAAATCCGAATTTCCCGAAACTGACGATTTCCACAAGCTTTCTGACCATGCCGCGAAGCGAACTCCCCGGAATCCGTATCTTATCCGCAGATGAGAAAAAATCAGGATTGTCTTTGCTTTCCTTTTTTGGCGTCTTTGGAACGCTTATCATCCTCCACATTTCTTTCGGGGAGTCCTGCACAAGTAGTGATAAATTTATTCAGTTTCTGACTGAAATTTATTCTATATCCGGTTGCTGCCGGTTCTGACAGATTGCAGAACATAGTAACACTGATAATTTTAAAGCTAATATATCAATTTAATATTATTCAAGTAGTTGAATTT
>DYRK01000092.1:0-7726 GCA_020718785.1 Desulfatirhabdium butyrativorans
TTTTTCTCGTTACGAAGCCCCGGCTTCGTAACGAGATTGCCTGCCTCTCGTGTTCCTGCTCTTCTCTGAATTGGATTCCCAAGCCGGGACTCGGGAACGAAAAATGAGACAGAAAACTGCTGAAGAATCGGGAAAAAAAGTTTGAACATTATGCTGTTCCCCCTTCCCCCTTCTTCAAAAAGGAGAAAATGATATTATCTTCCGGAATCCCTTCTCCGATAAGATCATCTGTGATTCCATGCCCGATTCCGTCATATTCCACATATACTTTTCCGTCTTTCAGCAGAATATAAAGCAGGTCGCCCTCGACCCGTTTTTCCCGGTCCCATCCGGTCTGCATCAGCACGTACCGGTCCCGTGTTTCATCAAACACCGGGTCGAGACGAATGTCTCCGTGCGAAGGACGCAGTCCTGCATAGCTGAGAATAGTTTTCTTGATTATTTCCCTATAGACGGCGGCAGTATCCATCGTATCACCTCCTTTTTGTCCGTATCAATCACAATAAGACTGAGCGGCAGGTCGCTGATAATCAGTTCGCCCACAGGTTCTTTGAAGATACCCTCATAAGCCGCGGACGGGACAGCCAGATATATCAGGCGATCCGTATCTGTTTTCTTGAGCAGCAGGCGATACAGGACATACTGCCCCACAGCCTGTTCCATATCTGCTATCACGGATCTTCCCTGAAACTCTTTGATCTCTACAGCGATTTTCACACCTTCCCGCCGCGCACCGATAAATCTGCTTTCCTTTGCACCGAGGTCAACAAACAGAAATCGCTTTCCATAGGAAATGATATACGGGTCGTCTGTAATATCCCAGCCGTCATTGATCAGAGCCTGCTTAATCAGATTATGAACCGAGTCTCTTTTCGGCATGTTTCATTTTTCCTCTGAATATAAACTTTGCTTCCGAGCGATGCTTTCCTTGTTACGAAGCCCCGGCTCCGTAACGGGAAAAGCCCGACAAACCGGCTGATAAGAATTACTTCCGGACCAGATTCCTGACTTCGTCAACATCAAGCCCTGTTGCCTGAGCAATCTGCTCGTGTGTCAGAACGCACAGAGAAATCAGATTTCTTGCGGTTTCTTTCCTTCCCTTCTCAATGCCGATTTTTTCACCCTTCTTGATGCCGATTTTTTCACCCTTTTCGATGCCGATTTTTTCACCCTTTTCGATACCGATTTTTTCACCCTTTTCGACGCCGATTTTTTCGCCTTCCGCTCTGGCACTGTCTATGGAATTTCTGAGATCACGGTAATGTTTGAGGCTGTCTTCATAAGCCCTGAGTTCTTCACGGCTGAACTGTGCAATCTCGGCAATTTCGAAGAGTTTTTCAAAAACCCGTTCCTGCAATTTCGGGGGACGTTCCCTAAGCCCGGACAGATTTCTGATCACATAGAGCCATTTGTCGAAATGCGTTTCCAGTTCGTCTTCGCTTTTGGTGAAATTGGGCATCTGGAGATAAATGAAAGTCAGTTTGTCATAAAAGACCGTTTTTTTATCTGTATCCATAAGCCTGACTTCGCTGACAACGGTTTTGTCTTTGTCCGCATCGTCGAAAACAAAATCCAGGATGCCGACCGTATAAACCGCCCTGAGTTCGAAGTTCCAGTCCCCGCGTACCGCCTGTTCCTGAATCGGAAATGTGGAATAAAATACGCTGCGGTCTTTGAAAAAATCCTGTTTTGCCTTCTGAATTTCCACAATGAATTTTTCACCCCTCTCGTTTTCGCAGTAAATATCGAAAACTGCTCTGCGCTCTCCGATATGCGGGAGATGTTCGTTCCTGAGATAAGTGATATCTCTGATATTGCCCTTTTCCTTCCGCAGCAGTTCATTGAGAAAATCGAGCAGCAGATCCTTGTTCGGCTCTTCTCCGAACAGCCGTTTGAATCCGAAATCCGTAAAGGGATTGATGTAGCGCTCCCGTTTCATGGCAAAAGCTCCGTGTGTTCGATTTATGTGTTTTTCCCGGCAGTTCAGAAACACCCTGATGAATCTGACAAAATATACTGCCCACCGGCATAATCTGCACTTCTGTAAAACGCCAAAAACTTAAAACAGACGCAAGCCGTTTTTTGCGGGGAAACGGTCTGCGTCTGTTTTATGCTTTGGCGTTTTACAGAAAATTCGGAAAGCGCAGATTATGACGGTGGAAAGAATAATTGCAGCATGGACTGTATTTGATACCCTTCTTTCTCCATGCTCCCGCCGGACCGAGACATCCGGCGGAGTGTCACTGATTGCATCTGTAATTTTCACCTGTACGATAATCTGTTTTATATAATTAACTGCATTGAGGCTGGAAAGATAAAGGCGGGTAATGAAAAGAGATATTGCCGGTATTCTTTATATGATGAGAGATTTTCATGAAAAAAGGACATTATGTCCGGGCAGTCTATTTCTTTGAATCTGTTTTTTCACGGTCACGTTCTTCCTTTTCCTTTTTCTCTTTTTCATTCAGCTTTTCGGTAAGCATCCGGAACACGGCCTCTTTTGTTATTTTCGAAAAATCTATCTTGAGACTCACGCCGCCTGCCTCGTCGTCAATTGCAAGTATATTATCCTGATTTTCTTTTAAATATAAAACCTTATGCGCCAGTATCTGATGATGGAAGCCCTTCAGATGCAGCTTTTCCGGCGGCTCGCATACGACTTTGTCTTTGACATAGCTCCATGTCTCATGACTGATAAAGAGTTCATCGGAATCTGCCGCGGTTTCCAGCCTTGAGGCAAGATTCACTGGCGTTCCGATGATGGTGTAATCCATTCTTTCCGATGAACCGAAATTTCCGACAGTACAATATCCGGTCGCAACCCCCATACGGAAATGAAGCGGTTCCTGATAACCGAGATCATACCACTTTTTCCGCATGTCCTTCATTTTTTCGCGCATTTCAAGTGCCATATACACACAGCGGAGCGCGTGGTCATCGTCGGAGGTGAATTCAGGATCACCGAAAAATACCATGATCGCGTCCCCCATATATTTGTCAAGAGTTCCCCCCCATTTGATGACAATCTGCGTCATGGTTTCAAGATAGGAATTCAGAAACTCCGACAGTGCCTCTCCTTCCATGTGGGAACTGGTATATGAAAAATCTTTCAGGTCCGAAAAAAAAACCGTCAGCTTTTTCCGCTGGGTTTTTATTTCGACCTTACCCTTTTCATGGGTGATTCTCTTGAACAGCTGAAAAGAAACATATCTGCCTAAATTTTCCAGAATCCGGTTTAATTTGAGCTGCTGGTTGTCGCTGACCCGGGTCAGCGTTTTGGTCTGACGGAGAAGCTTTTTATAATTTTTCAGAAGATTTTTATAATTTTTCAGAAGGTCTTCTTTATTGATATCCTCCTGCTTCAGCAATGCCTCGGCAGCTTTTAAAACATCTTCCTCTTTTGAAAAGATGGTGTTTTCTTTCTCCGCACCCGGAGCTGCAAGCTGATTTTTCTCGTCGCTCATATTTTCCGACCATTCCGGTCCGGCAGATATCTCGTGAAAATTGCCGGATTACAGGTTAAAAAAAGTTTAAACAGTCCGAATACATTATTTTTCCGGAGCTTTCTCAACGAGATTGAAGGACACCGATTCCAATTCTTCCTGAAATTCTTCCCCGAATTCCAAAGCGTCCTCGTCATCCTGCTCATAAATCCAGTTTACCGTGATGGTTTTTCCGTTGCCCGCGGCAGCATCCAGCACATCGCAGAAATCCATCAGGATTTTCGAAGAACTGCTGTTGAAATAAATCAGTTCCATGTTCACCGAGATTTCTTCGTCCCCGGCCTGCTGCAGATATTTTTCCAGCCATTCGAAAACAGGTTTGTAAAACACCGATGTATTTTCAGGATAGGATTTTCCTTTGATTTCAAGGATATGTTTTTCACAGTCAAAATTCACTTCAGGGGTGTATTTTGTGGCTTCAATAACCAATTTTTCCATTTTTATCCTCCTATATAACGGTCTTCATAGAGAAAAAATAAAAATTTTCGTTTACTTTTTTAAAGTCGAATTCAATAGGCTGGCAGGCTTTTTTTGCCATGTCAATGAATCCCAGACCGGCTCCCCTGCTTTTGTCTATGGGAGCCGGACCTTTCCTGCGCTGTTTTCTGTAATACTCCTTCAGTTCGTTTTTGTCCATATTTTGCAGCGCGGTGAGTTTGGACCTTAGCCTTTCGACTTTGTTTTTTTCAATCATATTTCCGCACAGCACAAAATAATGATTGTCTTCATATCCCACCGCAATGATGCCGAGACTTAATTTTTCCTCTTTTTCATCGGAATAGCGCATAATGTTCTGTGCATTTTCCACTACGGTGGAGAAAACTCTGAGAACCGTTGATTTGCTGGTATCTTCCAGAGTCATTTTCTGTTCCAGCGTGGTGCCGATTTCTGCCACCAGATTTTGGGAAATGGGACCGCTCAGACAAAAGAAAATACCCCGTTTTCCGAGATCTTTCTTGAACTCATAAAGATCTGTCAGCATATCAGTTTCCCCCTGTGTTTACGATTAATATCAAAATCCTTTTCTGTTTCAAAAGGTTTTTTGAACCGCAGATATATAGCCGAAAGCCAATGTTCATTTTATCCCTGTAGCCAAAGCTAAAATAAGATAAGGCATTAAAATATCGGAGAACAGATTATTTGCCTGTTTTGTCCCTGTCATTTCCATACACCGTGCGGAAACGATATTTTTTTTTGCCCTCGCTGCCGGAAACCGGAAACGGGGCGGGGGAATCTCAAGTCTGACAACTGCCCGGATATCTTCCGATTTTTCGGAAAAAATTATTCCGGGTTTCTTTATCGCCCTTCATCATACAAAATATCCGATTCAATGTACAGACTTCCGGAAAATTAAATTTCTTGCCGCCTTCATAATTTGCGCTTTCCGAATTTTCCGTAAAACGGCTTTGCAGTCCGTTTTTTCTCGTTCCCAAGCCGGGGCTTGGGAACGAGGAAAAAATTCTGTATGATCATCCTGTCAATAAAACGATTTGGAAAACCGTTTTACGGTAAAACGGCTTTGCAAGCCGTTTTTTCTCGTTCCCAAGCCCCGGCTTCACTGCCGTTAAGTTAAGGAGGAGGAGTGCTGAACCTATCTTATAAAATCGGCATTTCAGCACTCCGGATGAACCGATTTCGCGCTTGACTTAACGGCAGTGAAGCCCCGGCTTCGGTCCGTCTCCTGTCACGGGAAGCCGGGGCTTCCGCGGCAAGTGCGTTCCCAAGCCGGGGCTTGGGAACGAGGAAAAAATTCTGTATGATCGTCCTGTCAATAAAACGATTTGGAAAATCGTTTTACGAAGGTGCAGATTATTCCGGCTGGCAGTATATTTGCAAGTATCAGTCCGGCATAAATCATTTCGGCATCTCGAAAATGATTGATTTTAAAAAAACTGTGCGTTATAAATATAAACAGATTTTCGCAGACGGTAACAGCATCGGGGTATTTATGACAGAAAACCGTTATCGGATCAAATGATTGTTTATAATCATAAGAAAAAGATGCCCCGGACAAAAATTTATATAAGGAGGAAACAGATGAAAAAGACCGGCTGCCTGCTTCGGCTCCCTCAGTTTTTTACCGGCTGGGGACTGAGCGGCTTTGTTCTTATCCTCATTATCCTGACTGCCGCGGTGATCGTCCCGTCGCTGTCTTACGGATTCGAGGTCAAACCCGAACGCGTCAGATCCGTCGGCAATTTATATGAACGGCCCGAAATATCGTCACGGGTCATTGCCGAACTCCGAAACGGAGACAGTGTCACGCTGATTCATCAGCATAATGAATGGTATATCGTAAAACTCACTGACAACCGCGTGGGCTGGGCAAATGAAAGCCTGTTCTCGGACAAGAACGAAAGCCCCCCTGCTTCTCCGGTCCCCGATAAAAAAGCAGACGCCGCGTCCGCCAAAGATACTGACACATCTGCCAAAGATACCGAAGGCAGAAAGCTGGTTCTTGAGGCTGCCACCGGACGTATCCGTGAAATGCCTTCCCTTGAATCCGAGGTCAAGTTTACTCTGAAAAAAGGGAACACCGTCTCGCTTATAAAGACACAGGGCGATTGGTACTTTATCAGACTGGATGACGGCAGTACAGGCTGGGCGAGCCGCCGTCTTTTTTCCGAATCCCCGGCTAATCCTGAAGCATCTTCGAAACCCGCGGCTGACGCGAAACCGGCTGATCCTGAAGCAGCGTCGAAACCCTCGGCTGAACCGAAGCCGATAGAATCCGAAATTTCTTTGAAACCTGAAATCGTCGAACCCAAACCGTCGGAATCTGAGCCGGATATGCCCAAAACCGTCAAAGAAATCCGAGCGGATATGACATCCGAAGGAGAAGAAAAGGTGTTGGTGAGCCTCAACGGATTTTATCCGCCCGAAACCTTTGTTCTCGAAGAACGGATTCCCAAAATAGTGTGTGATTTTCCGGATACGGTTCTGGATAAAAGAATAAAACATCCCATTGAGGTAAACGGTAAATTTATCCAGCGGATACGCATCGGTTTCCATGAAGGTTCCGCGTCCAGACTGAGGGTCGTGCTGGACCTGGTGCCGGATATGGAATATGTTGTCGAGCGGACTTTTTTTCAGAAAGAAAATCTTTATATATTAACCGTCAAACCGGCCGTAAGCGATAAACCGAAATCCGAAAAATAATAAATTCCGGATGCAGGGCGGGTGATATCGCCCTGCATCAGATCACAAGGCGGATTTCGCGCGCCTCGCATCATGACCCGCCGGTGGAACCGATATAAACTGCGGTGTCAATCTGCTCCACATAGTACCAGTGCAATGAACTCATCTGATAAAACACGATGAGCCGCGACTTGCCCTCGATCTCTGCTTCCATAATACCGGATTCACCCCGTTTGACAGCATCCGTCACCTCGGAGACAGGAAAGGGCGGAAGCTTGAGCGTCGAATTATTTTTATCATCTTCAACTACCTTGGTCTGGCTGGATCTCACAACGATTCTGCCCTGATTGTCTAACAGAAAACTTTCGGTCACGCCCACCGCGCCCGCACGGGTAGTCAGATAGTCCTGAATAATATCGCTGAAAGTGATATCCATCCCCAGAACACCGTAAAACTTATTATCCTTGCCGTACAGGGATATGGCGCAGGGAAGAACCCGTCCCTGTCCCTGAAGATCAACATACGGATTTCCCCAGGAAGCCGAATTTTTATGCGCGCCGAGTTTGTACCAGGGACAGACCCTCGGATCGTAATCATCGGGATATGTTGCTTTGCCGGGATAAGAATAGATTACCCCTGCCTCCAACCCGATATATGCCCAGCGGATGGGAAGTCCGTGGACGGTGAGCATACGCCGTGCCTCTACCTCAGATATGGGTTCCGTACTGCCGCGGCTGTCCAAGAGCATTTTTTTGAAATGATGTCTGAGCGGCGCGAGACGCTGCATAAGATCGGATATCTCTTCTTTCAGTACCCCGGGAGCGGTTTTCACCACCGGATAATCAATGCTTACGGCCCGCCCATAAAGCTCTGCCTCCAGATGATCGGGCGGCGCACTCTTGGAATTCTTAAAATCCGAAATCCAGTAAAAAAGTTCTTCATTTCGCGGCGCGTTTTCGATCAGGTAAATGGCGTTGTTGGTCAGGCCCACAGCCAGATCTTCGAGACGGAGAAAGCGGCTGTCAATAAGATGTGCATGCGAGGACACGGCCGCCTGAAGCTGGGAAAGCTTTTTTTCCCGAATC
>DYRK01000092.1:7826-14147 GCA_020718785.1 Desulfatirhabdium butyrativorans
TCCGATATATGCCCAGCGGATGGGAAGTCCGTGGACGGTGAGCAGACGCCGTGCCTCCACCTCCGATATGGGTTCCATGCTGCCGCGGCTGTCCAAGAGCATTTTTTTGAAATGATGTCTGAGCGGCGCGAGACGCTGCATAAGATCGGATATCTCTTCTTTCAGTACCCCGGGAGCGGTTTTCACCACCGGATAATCAATGCTTACGGCCCGCCCATAAAGCTCTGCCTCCAGATGATCGGGCGGCGCACTCTTGGAATTCTTAAAATCCGAAATCCAGTAAAAAAGTTCTTCATTTCGCGGCGCGTTTTCGATCAGGTAAATGGCGTTGTTGGTCAGGCCCACAGCCAGATCTTCGAGACGGAGAAAGCGGCTGTCAATAAGATGTGCATGCGAGGACACGGCCGCCTGAAGCTGGGAAAGCTTTTTTTCCCGAATCTGAGCGGCTTTCATGGCTGCCTGTTCGCGGTACAGACTGGCGATTGTGATTGTGGAGGACAGCAGCAGCACTGACATAAAGATGATCATGGTCATCTGACGGTGTTTGCCCATCCAGCGGATGACTTTCCGGGGAAGATTGTCGGGAAGCTGCGAAACTTCGTCCCCTCTGAGGTAACGTCTGATATCATCGGAAAGCGCATTCACCGTGGGATAACGGTCCTTGGGATTGAATTCAGTTGCTTTGTGGATAACGGCTTTCAGTTCGGGATCGATTTTTTCATCGGGAATCAGATGAGACATCTGGTTGATATAGCCGTTTTCAGCCCATCGCAGTTTTTCTTTGGCATCCCCGACCCGTGCAGGTTTCAGGGTAACCAATTCGTAAAGTATGACTCCCAGCGAGAAAATATCGCTTGCCATGCTGACATCAAGCCGTCCTTTTGCCTGTTCCGGCGACATATAGCTGAGTGTGCCGACAACGCCCTCGGGCTGTGCAGATGAAAGGCTCATGCTGCCTTCAGACTTGGGAATGTCTCCTGTATAAATTGCCGTGCCGAGCGCGGTGAGGGCTTCTTCGTCATCTTTGAGCATTTTGGCAATTCCCCAGTCCATGACATAGACTTCTCCGAAATCTCCCACCATGATATTTGCCGGCTTGAGGTCCCGATGAACGACCTGCTTCCGATGGGCATAAGTGATGCCGTCGCAGGCTTTGAGAAAATGTTCCAGCCGGGTACGCAGGCTCAGTTCCTGAGAAAGCGCGGCTTTGGGATTTTCATTGCAGATTGCCCTGGTTTTGCTGATGATTTCAAAAAAAGTCTTGCCTTTGACGAGTTTCATGACAAAAGATACGTTCTTTTCCCCTTTCTGAGGGGGTCTGACCGTATAGACCGGCACAATGTTGGGATGGTCCAACTGTGCGGTAATCTGTGCCTCCCGTATAAAGAAACTCAGCGCGGCAGCAGAAACATTCTGATCTCTCAGCACCTTGATGGCAACTTTCCTCAGAAGCTGGTTGTCTCTTGCCAAAAGCACCTCACCCATGCCGCCTTTTCCGATGCTCCCCATCTCTTCATATCGTTCGGCAGCATCCCCTTTGAAAAACACATCCTGTGCAAAATCCACCATGGTCAGGGTAGCTTCGGCACCTGATGACAGAGAAGACGAAACCCGTTTCACTTCATCGGAAGGCGATGGCTTCCGGGGAGCCGTATGCTTCCCGGCATTTTGTTTCGCAGAAGTTTCCGGCGGAAACACTGTGAAAATATGCTTGCACTTTGAACAGCGAAGTTTGGAACCTCCCGGCTTGATAAGCTTATCATTGATGTTGAAAGCAATCTGGCATTTTTCACATTTTACAATCATGATAAGTCCTTTTCAGTGTTCGGCGGCTCGGAGCTACCACCGCGCTCCTCATTTCGGCAGCCATAAGATTTCACGCTTCAGCATTTCGATCTCTGCTTTCAGCGACTCGATCTGAGCCTGCTGTTCCTTGACGGCTTCGATCAGCATGGGTGTCAGTTTTTCATAGGAAACAGCCTTGTAACCCTCGGCATCGGTGTGAACGACTTCCGGGATCACGGATTCGACTTCCTGAGCAATCAGCCCGATCTGTTTTCCTTCGGCAAATTCTTTGTCCGGATACTCTTCGCGTTTCCATTCATAGTTGACGCCCACGACCTGAGATATTTTCCGCAGCGCGTCCTGAACCGGGACTATATTTTTTTTCCAGCGGATATCCGAAGCCTGCCAGGTTCCGCCCGTTGTGTAGGCATCGCCGTTTACATACAGGCTGAATTTGTCATACGCGGCAGTGTTTATTCCGATACTGCCGAATACCGAAAGAGTTTTTTTGCCGAAATCTCCGTAAATCAAAGGAGTGCTCGTATCTGAATTGTCAATGTAAAGTTTATTCGATTCGGTCTCATTGTATCCTGCGCGGTGTCCGATAAACACATTGCCTTCGCCTGTGGTATTGTTATAGCCGGCATAATGTCCCAGCGCGGTGTTGTTGTTTCCCGCAGTGTTCCGATAACCGGCATGTTGTCCGATAAAAATATTATTGCTTCCCGAAAGGTTTTTATTACCCGCGCCGTTTCCGACAAAGCTGTTAGCCGCGCCCACGGTATTGCTCAGACCCGCGTCTTTTCCGATAAAAGTATTGTTGAATCCCGTGCCGGTGTTTCTGCCCACATCATTTCCTATAAAGGTATTTCCGCCCGCGCCCGCGGCAATGCTAAGACCTGCATTTTTTCCTATAAACAGATTGCTGCTGTCTGCTTTCAGCACAGGACTTCCGCCCATGCGGAACACACCGCTGATATTCATATCTCCTTCGATATCGAGTTTATAGGCAGGCGCGGTCATTCCGATGCCGATACTGCCCGCGGTGAAATAAGCATTGCCGCCGTCAATTTCAAACGGGGATGATCCCGCAGGACCTGTGTCGCCTTTGGGACCCGGATGTCCCTGAAGTCCTATCTCTCCCTGATCGCCTTTGTCGCCTTTCTGACCCTGATCGCCCTGATCACCCTTTTCACCGGTGTCGCCCTTATCGCCTTTTTCACCCTTCTGACCGCGCTGTGACAGAATTTCCCATAAACCGTTTGCCGGCGGCACTTCCGACTCAGAGGACATGTGGAGCAGCATACATATATAACTTGCGCCGTCATAGGAAACAGCATCGTATTTTTTGTATTCTGTTCCCGGCGTCCAAGAATTTCTCCAGACAATAACGTAAGATGCAGGTTTGTCGTCGCGGAGACCGGATGCGACCTGAAGGGCGTAAACAGCTTCGTTCAGGTCAACCTTCTGATTGCTGTCAATGTCCCCGAGAATTCCTGCCATTGCTGTAAAGGACAGCGTGAAAAAGAGAATACCAGTCACGACAATTGTTTTTTTCATCCTTCCTCCTTGATTTTTTTGAAGCATCGGCAACTTCCTGTCTCTTCTTTCAGTTTAAAAGCTTTGTCAGATTATTTCAACTAAAAAAATAAGCGGTTGACGCATTTCAGGCTCGGATCAGAGAAGGCTTATATCCCAGTTCCATATACCGGGCCTTTTTTTCAGTTTCACTTTTTCGGGCAGAGGTTCGCTAAGATGGACAAACAGCCTGTAACCTGCTGCCTGAAGTTCCTTTTTTTTTTCTGTGATATCCGATTGCCAGTTGGGAAACACCCATATATCGGAACCGTATTTTGCTGCCCATGCTTCTTCCCCTTTGGGGCTGAAAAAGGGAACATCTGTTTTCATCTGATCTGAAATCACACGGGAGACAGACAAAGGCCAGTTTCCGGAAATCACAATTCCCAGCGGCAGGGGGCTGTGTTTCGGCAGGTGCAGATAATCCGCGGCTCCGAGTTCCGGGCTGACAATCACCCCTGAAAATCCCAGAGATGCCAGTTCTTTCACAGCTATAGGATTGGCAATATTGCAGAAAGGACCCGCCCAGAGAGAAAGCTGTCCGGGTTCCCTGAAAAATGCCGTCTGCCACGGAGCATTCAGCACAAAATTCCGGCTTCCGTTTTTTAAGGCAAGCCGAATCAGAGAATCCCATTTTGATTCATCCTCGGGCCATATCACCGGCGGAAGCCACCACCATACGGAATGAGAAGTGAGGAGTGAGGAGTGAGAATTGCCGATTTCATCTGAAAGCCAAAAGCCGGCTGCACCTTCGGGCTTTTTTTTATCGGGCATTCTTTTCACAGACAATTCGATGATATCCGGATGCTTCTTTTTTTCGGATAAACGCGGATATCTGACATGGAAATCCGATTCCTGTATCCGCGATACTGCGGGAGGACACTCTTTTTCAAGTCCCTCCAGCATATCTTCAAGAGCTTTTTCCCGTCTGTCCGTGAGAAAGACCGGAATGTCTTCCGCGCGGGGACCATGAGAAGAAAATTTCAGATACAGGCGTCCGCCCCCGGGAACATGCCTGCCCACACGCTGAGTCGCGTGCCATGATTCATCCTCATATCCGATACGCAGCAGGTCTCCGGGCAGAAGTTCTTCGCGCGGTACAAGATAGGGAGAGTCTTTTGTTCCCTTTACTTTTCCCATCATGAAACCCGAACCGGTCTGTGTGTCCGTATCTATCGGATTCTGAGGTCTTTGGGACAGAAAATTATAATGGGTTCCGGGTCTGCCCAGAGATTGTTCGAGAAGTTCCAGCGCGGCTTTTTTCATCCGGGGATCATTTCCCTGATCTCTCAGCATCCGATATGCGCTGACCGTGTAAAACACATAATGCGGTCCTTTTTTGCGGCCCTCGATTTTCCATGCCCTGATGTTGGGAACTGTCCTCAGCACTTTTGTGAGAACATCCAAACTCAGGTCCTGACAGGAAAATAACCGCCTGTATTTTTCCCCTGTAGCTGAAGAACTCCGGGCATAAAGCCTTCTGCAAGGCTGAACACATCTGCCCCGCAGCCCGCTTTTTCCGCCCAGCCAACTGCTCCAATAGCATCTTCCGGAAACGCCGTAGCACAATGCGCCGTGTACAAATACTTCGAGTTCCAATCCCGGAGGACATGCCGCGGACATGATTTTTATTTCATCAATGCTGAGTTCCCTGGGGATCACGACGCGGCTGATTCTGTTACGGAAACTTTCCGATATGAATTTCAATGCCGCGGGAAAACTGACATTTGCCAGTGCCGAAAAATGAATTTGTCCTGAAAATCCTGTCTGTTCAGCCAATTGCAAAACAGACAAGTCCTGAATGATGAGAGCGTCCGGTTTCACCTGCCGGTTCAACTGATCCAGAAGCTTTCCGGCAGCATCCGCATCTCCCGGTTTCATCAGGGAATTCAAGGCAATATAGACTTTTACCCCTTTTTTGTGCGCGAGCTGTGTCAGAGAAGCCAGCTCTTCCGGAGAAAAATTTTTTGCTTCCATGCGTGCCGAAAAATCTTTCAGCCCGCAATATACCGCGTCGGCTTCTGCGGCCAAAGCTGCCAGAAAAGCAGCCCTGTTTCCGGCCGGCGCAAGAATCAGAGGAGGAGTGTCGTTTTTCATATCCTTGTAAAAATGCCTTTGCCTCAGATTGTGTATTTGCGTTTTAAGGCATTGAGTTCTTTCTGCAAAGCTCTCACCCGTATCCTCAGTTCTTTGAGCGCGGCTTTTGTGGTGGACATCAGTTGCTCTTCATGCTCTTTTTCATATTTTTTTTCAAGCTTGGCAACTTCCGCCTCAATATCATCCTCGCTCATATTCGGATATGTCTGCTCGATGAGCGGCACAACTTTTTCATCAAAATTCTGCTTCATTTCCTCCAGCACCCAGTCTTTCATTTCTTCCTGAGTGGGAAAATCAAAATTTTCAAAGCACAGATCCCTGTAACGCTCGCTTATGATCAGTTTGGCGCAGGTTTTTGCAATCCCTTTTAAGGAATACTCCCCGAAGTATCCGTAGTAGGTTACAATTTTGTTTGCCAAAACTTCTTCGGGGCTTTCTTCTTTTACTTCCGCTCCCGCTTCCATTTCAGCTTCAAAATCAGCATCTTCTTCTTTTTCATCCAACTCACGCTCGAAATCATTTTCACCTGACATTTTTTATCCATCCTTCGATTATGATATTGGGTCGGTCTGCCGGACCGGTCCCGGATTTTTTTAACATTTTGTAATCAATAAGTTTTTATATAGAATCTTTCAGTATATTTCAGCCTGTTTCCTAAATCAAGCATATCCTTGACCTGTGCGATATATTCCTTGTCAGAAACAATTATGTTTTTGAATTAATTCTCTGATTTCAGAGCGGAATAAGGAAGTATGCGAATCATCCGCGATAAAGAATTTTTCCTCGTTCCCAAGCCCCGGCTTCGTGCCGTCTCCCGTCACGGGAAGCCGGGGAGCCTCCCCGGCAAGTGCGTTCCCAAGC
>DYRK01000093.1 GCA_020718785.1 Desulfatirhabdium butyrativorans
TAAGCACGGAAAAGAGTTCCTGAGCAAGTTCTTCCTGTTTGAAATTTATCATCTTCGAATCTCCTTTTCTATCAATCCGATCATCTCTTTCAGTTTCGGAATCCACCGGCACGCAATTTTCTGACTGATTATCGTCATTGACGATTAAAGTTGCAATCAGAATCGCCAAAGTGTATTTTTGCCCTTTTTTGTCAAACTGTTCTTCAGATAATGTGTGAAAAATGGATCAGGAAAGATCACCTCAGTCTGTTATCTCTCGGTTTTCGCTACCACCAACCCGCTGTTTTGAGTGCGCGGGTCTGAGCGGATCAGAGAGGGCATATTTTGTATCCGAACTCTGTTCGGAACACAGAATCCCCATTCTTGTGATTGTGTCTTCCCCGAAACAGGGGGAAACATTTCTTAACGATCTGCGCTTTTTTTTGCGTTTGCCGGATGAAGATCAGGAGCAGCCCTCTGACCCTGTGATCTGTTTTCCGGCTTACAATATCCTGCCGTTCAAGCAACTGTCTTATCATAATGAAACCGCGGCAAAACGAATCCGAACTCTTTATCGGATCATCTCGGATAAAATTCCGCGCATTGTGATTGCCCCGGTGTCTGTTGTTCTGCAAAAATTAGTTCCGAAACGGAAAATATCCGATTATGCCGAATTGCTGATTGTCGGAGAGGATATTCAGCCCGACCTTCTGGTAAGCAAGCTGATTGCCGGCGGATACAGCCGCTCCGTGATCGTGGAAGAACCCGGAGATTTCTCTGTAAGAGGCGGGATTACAGATATTTTCTGCCCTCTTTATCCTGAACCTCTCAGAATCGAACTTTTCGGGGATACAGTGGATTCTCTGAGATTCTTTTCCGCGGCAAACCAGCGGACTCTCTCCATGATTCAGGAAGCAGTGATTCTTCCGGCGCGGGAAATGATTCTGAATCCTGAAGATATGAAACCGCTGATTCTCAGAATAAGAGAACAGGGTTATGCTCAGGAACTTCCGGCAGAAAAAATCAGGGACATAGTTGACCGGATTTCGGATCAGGGAACATTTCCGGGAATCGAAAGCCTGATTTCGCTCATTTATCCGAAACCGGATACGCTGTTCGATTATCTTCCGGATAATACGCTTTTTGTCCTCATGGAACCGGGTGAATTGGAATCTGCTGCCGAGACATGGCAGCAGCAGATTGCCGAAAATTACATGACCGCCCGAGGTGAGGGACGGCTCTGTGTGGAACCCGAGAGCCTTTATATGGATTGGGCAGAAGCAAAATCTGTCCTTGAGCAAAGACAGACCCTGACAATCAAATCACTGCCACCATTCAGAGTATCGGATAAGACTCCGGATTCAATTTTAAATTTTCAATCCCTCGTTCCTACGTTGCAACATGGGAACGAGGAAATTCTTGATTTCTCAGTGGAAAGCAACGCGGATATCCGCGATGAACTGAAAAACATCGGCGACAAAGAACAGCCCTTTCTGCCTCTTGCAAAATGGATAAATGATAAAATACAATCCCGATATGCCGTGATCGCGGTATGCAGCACGCGTTCACAGCTCGAGCGTCTGAAATCGCTGCTTGAAAATTATGATATCGGGATCGAGGTTCGGGGTTCGGGGTCAGAGGTACGAGGTCAGAGGTTCCCCCGCACCCCGCACCCCGCACCCAGCACCTCGAACCCCGAACCCCGAACCTATCTTTTAGGCTATACGGGTCAGCTTTCTTCGGGATTCGTATGGCCCGCCGCATCGCTTGCACTGATTACGGAAGCGGAAATTTTCGGTGAAAAGGGCCGCAAACGCAAACTTCCTGCCCGCAAAGTCCATACCGAACTGCTGACCTTTGAAGAATTGAAACAAGGTGATTTGGTAGTTCATACCGAACACGGCATCGGGCGATATGAAGGGCTGGTAAAATTAGAATTTAACGGAACTGTCGCGGATTTTCTTCTGATTGTCTATAAGGATGACGACAGACTCTATGTCCCTGTTGACCGCATGGGCATGGTGCAGAAATACATGGGCGTAGAAGGCTTTGAACCCGTGCTGGACAAAATGGGCGGCAAGTCATGGGACCGCGTCAAAAGCAAAGTTAAAAAGTCCGTGGAAAAAATGGCAGGCGAACTGCTAAACCTCTATGCCGCGCGCAAAGTCAGAGACGGACATGCTTACGGGCAGCCTGATGCGTCTTTCCGGGAATTCGAAGCGGGTTTTCCTTACGAAGAAACTCCGGATCAGTTCAGGGCAATCGAGGATGTGCTGGCAGATATGCAGTCGTCCGAGCCTATGGATCGGCTGGTATGCGGAGATGTTGGCTACGGCAAAACAGAGGTCGCGCTCCGCGCTTCGCTGCTGGCAGTCAATGACGGCAAACAGGTCGCAGTGCTGGTTCCCACTACAGTTCTGGCAGAACAGCATTTTGCCGCATTTTCGAGCCGTTTCGAGCAGCATCCGGTTGTTGTCAGATGCCTGAACCGTTTCCGTTCCTTAAAAGAACAGCGGGAAATTATAGGCGGTTTAAAAAAAGGGAGCGTGGATATAGTGATCGGAACTCATCGGCTTCTTCAGAAAGATATTGATTTCAAAGATTTGGGTCTTGTGATATTGGACGAGGAACAGCGATTCGGAGTCAGGCATAAGGAAAAACTCAAAAAAATAAGAAATACCGTGGATGTCCTGGCATTGACTGCGACCCCGATTCCCCGGACTCTTCATCTCTCCCTGATGGGCATACGCGATATCAGCATTATTTCAACGCCTCCGGAACATCGCCGTGCCATCATCACCTATATTTCGGAATTTGACGAGGCTGTGATTTCAGAAGCGGTCCGAAAGGAACTTGCCAGAAACGGACAGATTTTCTTTGTGCATAACAACACTCATACTATCGGAGCCATGGCAGAGCGTCTCAGGGAATTAGTCCCCGAAGTCAGGCTTGGGATTGCCCACGGCCGCATGGAAGAAGATGAACTTGAAAAGGTCATGTTCCGGTTTATGAATCACGAAATTGATATGCTGGTCTGCACCACCATAATCGAATCCGGAATTGATATTCCCTCAGCCAATACAATTCTCATCAATCATGCGGACCGTTTCGGACTGGCTCAGATTTATCAGTTGCGCGGCAGGGTGGGGCGGGCAGACGAACAGGCTTACGCGTATCTTTTTATTCCCAATGAAAGCGCATTGAGCAGATATGCCCGCAAACGGCTGAAAGTATTGATGGAACACAGCGATCTCGGCGCGGGATTCCAGATTGCCATGAGCGATCTGAAAATCAGGGGCGGGGGAACGATTCTGGGCGCGTCTCAGTCCGGTCATATTGCCGCGGTTGGCTATGATATGTTTTTGAAGCTGATGGAACACGCTGTTTCCGAACTGAAAGGAGAACCTGCGGCAGAAGCTCTCGAACCTGAAATCAACGTGAATATGTCGGCATTTATCCCGGAATCCTATATTTCCGATATTGATCAGCGTCTGTCGGCATACCGGCGGCTGACAAAAATGAATGATCTCAAAGAGATATCGGAATACAAGGCAGAACTCATTGACCGTTTCGGTCCTTTGCCGCCCGAGGCTGCCAATCTGCTGTTAAAGATCATGCTGAGGGTGCTGTCAATCAAAGCCGGGGTGAAAAAGCTTGACCTGAGCGATCATCAGGCGATATTCTGTTTTTCGGAAGCTCATCAGAAAAATCCTTCCGCGATGGCGGATATGATCCTTGCCGATCCGCAGCATTTTGAATTCACACCGGATCACGTGCTTAAATTCAGGCTTGAAAAGCGCGGGGGAGGCAGTTCGCTGGTTCAGGCGAAAAACCTCTTGAAAGAAATCGCGCAGCGTGTTAATTAAACCATATTCAGAATGTTGGGTTTCGTGCCTCAACCCAACCTACGGGATTGATATTTCATAAAATTCAAGAGAATACAAAGCCTTATGAGCATTGACCCGATTTTCCGGACACCAAAAGAAACAGAGACCCGATTTCATCCCGCGGCAGATATTGTGCTTTATCATGGGGATGCGCTTCAGTTCGTAAGCACAATACCGGATAATACGATAAGTCTTATTATTACTTCTCCGCCGTATAATTTAGGGAAAAAATACGAAAACCGGGTTTCAATCAGCAAATACCTCGAAACTCAGGAAGAGATTATCTCTCAACTATACAGAATATTGAGACAAGACGGAAGTCTTTGCTGGCAGGCAGGAAATTATGTCGAAAACGGAGAAGTCTATCCCCTTGATATACTTTATTATCAAATTTTCAAAAACTTAGGGATGCACCTCAGAAATAGGATTATATGGCATTTCGGTCACGGCTTACATGCTTCAAAGCGTTTTTCCGGGCGTTATGAAACATTGCTGTGGTTTACCAAAAGCGATCAGTATGTGTTCAATCTGGATCCGGTAAGGATCCCGTCGAAATATCCCGGAAAACGGTATTACAAAGGTCCTAATGTCGGAAAATTATCCGGAAATCCTTATGGGAAAAACCCTTCCGATGTTTGGGAATTTATCGCCAAAGAATGGGACGAGGCACTTTGGAATATTCCCAATGTCAAATCGAATCATCCTGAAAAAACAATACATCCCTGTCAATATCCCATAGAGCTTGTTGAACGGTGTGTTCTTGCATTAACACAGGAAAATGATTGGATGTATGATCCTTACGCGGGGGTCGGTTCTGCGCTTCTTGCAGCCATTATGCACCGGCGCAAAGCTGCCGGAAGTGAAAAAGAGCAGGAATATGTCAAGATTGCTCGGGACAGAATTCGGGATTATTATAACGGGACTCTGAAAATCCGTCATATAGGCAGACCGGTTTATGAACCCACCGGGAAGGAGAAAATTGTTCAAATCCCTCAAGAATGGTCTGAATTATTTAACACAGGAGCTGATTTATGATAATAACGTGCTTAAAGCATATTGGATTTTATGTGATATTTTTCTGCGGCATCGCTGTTTCTCTGATTGCCGGAGCCGCGGAAATCGAGGTGGTGGACCGGATTGTGGCTATCGTAAACAACGATATTGTTTCCCTTGTTGATCTGGAACAGATGATGAAACCTTATATGGGAAAAATCAGGTCATCGAAATATCCCCCTGAAAAACGAAGCGAACTTATGGACAAACTAAGGGAAGATGTCCTCAATCAGCTAATCAGTCAGAAGCTCACGGATCAGGAAAGCAGGCGTGCCGGAATTGTTGTCAGTGAAAAAGAAGTGGATAATGCCGTGAATAGGATCAAAGAAGAGAATTTCTATTCGGATAAGGAACTGAAAGCAGCATTAGGCAAAGAAGGACTGAGCATCGAAGACTACCGGAATCGTATGCGGGAACAGATTGTCAGAAGCCGTCTGGTAAGTATGGAAGTGAAATCCAAAGTGGTTATCACGAGAGATGAGATAAAGGCTTATTATGAAAGCCATCAGGAGGAATATCAGGGAGGAAAAAAATACCGCCTGCGGAACATCGTATTAAAAATTCCCTCTCCTGACGATCAGGAAGGAAAAGCCAAAATCGGGAAAAAAATGGAGATGATTCTCGCCAAGCTGAAGAAGGGAGAGCCGTTTGACAAAACAGCCAGACAATATTCCGAAGCTCCCTCTGCTGCCGAGGGCGGAAATCTGGGAGAAATTGATCACGATGTGCTTGCTCCTCAATTGCAGGAGACATTCAAAGATATGAAGTCAGGACAACTGACGCCGGTATTGGATACGGATCAGGGATACCAGATATTTCTTATCGAGGAAGTCATTGAAGGAGCGGGAAAATCTCTGGAAGAAGCCTCTCCGGAAATTGAAGACAAACTGTTTCAGGAGATTGTGAACAAAAAATTCCAATCATGGCTTGAGGACCTTCGCAAACGGTCTCATATAAAAATTATCAGGTAAGGGGTGCGGGGTAAGAGGTCAGAGGTGAGAGGTGAGAATTTTGCCTCTTGACCCCTTACCTCTTACCCCGAACCCCGCACCCGTTACGGAGTGAACACCTATGCAAACAGATCGCGGTAAAGTCCTTGTCGAAAGTATCAAACGATTGCTGAGAAGGAATGCCCTGCCCCATCTTCGCAAGATCGTGAATAAGACCCATGCGGCAGATTTGTCCGCGGCATTCCGTTCCTTATCTCTTCCCAATCAGCACAAACTCTTTGACCTGATAGAAGATATCGAACAGAAGGGTATTCTTTTCACAAAATTGGACGAGGATAGTTTTCTGAATTTCGTCGAATGTCTCAAATTGGAAGATATCGTCGAAGTTCTGGAAAATATGCCCAGCGACGATGTCGCTGATCTGATCGGAAAACTGCCTGAAGAAAAGGCTGACGCCATTCTTAAAAAAATGGAGAAAGAAGGTTCCGAAGAAGTCGAAGGGCTGCTCCGTTACGGCGATGATACCGCAGGCGGCATCATGGTTCCTGATTTTATAGCGCTGAGAGAAGATATGACTGCCGGCGACGCGATCAGATCGCTTCAGAAAGAACATCAGGATGTCGAAATGCCGTTTTATCTCTATGTTGTGGATGAATACGGCAAATTGGTCGGCGTGAGTTCTCTGAGACAGCTCGTAGTAGTTCCTCCGGACAGACCTCTGAAGAATTTTATGACTACCGATGTGTTTTCTGTTCAGACCGACATGGATCAGGAAGAAGTGGCAAAAATAGTCGCTCGTTACGATATTCTGGCAGTTCCCGTTATTGACAATACCAACAAACTGGTGGGGATTGTCACAGTGGACGATGTGATTGATATTCTGAGAGAAGAGGCAACAGAAGACTTCATGAAAATGGCCGGTGTCGGGAGCGAGGAATTTGTCGAAACCAAATCTGTTTTCAGAAACATGAGAATCCGTCTGCCCTGGCTCTTTGCCAGCTGTGTGGGCGGAATCATCGCCTCTTTTATTATCGGCAGTTTTCAGGCCGGACTGAGTAAAATTTCATATCTTGCGGCATTTATTCCGGTCATTATGGGAATGGGCGGAAATATCGGCATTCAATCTTCTACCATTGTAGTCAGGGGCCTTGCCACAGGGCGTATTCACATAAGGGATTTATGGTCGGTGGTCATGAAAGAATTTTCCGTGGGACTGATGCTGGGTGTGACTTACGGACTGCTGGTCTGCGGTGTGGCCGAAGTCCGCTACAGCAAAGCCATGCTCGCCGTGTCTGTGGGACTTGCGGTACTTTGTTCCATGTCTTTGGCAACCCTTTCAGGCTCTCTGATGCCCATGCTTTTTGCCAGAATAAATGTTGATCCCGCGGTGGCAACCGGTCCTTTTGTGACAACAGCAATTGATATTATCAGCGTTTTCTTTTATCTTCAGATTGCCACTTTTCTGATGGGGCTATGATAGGGGCGAATAATTATTCGCCCCTGCAAGAGATATGAAGACATTTTCCACCTCTGCCATTATGCTCCGACGGGTTGAATTCGGAGAAAATGATCTGATCGTCACTTTTTTTTCATCAGACTACGGAAAGATTTCTGCTATTGCCAAATCTGCCAAAAAAAGTGTCAGAAGGTTTCCGGGAATTCTCGAACTTTTCTCTGTTCTGGATATTGTATGCACTCGGGGGAGAGGACTGCCGGTTCTTCAGGAAGCAGCATTAAACTGCGCCTTTGTCAGAATCAGGTCTGATATAAGGAAAACCGCGTACGCGAGCTATTGGACAGAACTTGTCAATACATGGACAGAGGCTGAGGAGCAGCAGTTTCAGCTGTATCTTCTCTTTCATCATGTTCTCGGGGAATTGGATACCGGCTGCATTCTTCCGGAAATCCTGAGTATTATGTTTCAGATGCGGTTTATGACTATAGCCGGTTTTTATCCCAATCTGACGCATTGCGGGGTCTGCGGCATCGGCATTGAAAGTATGAAGCGGAATCGGGCGGTTTTTGATATTGTGAGGGGAGAGATATTCTGTGAGAACTGCGTTTCCGCGGATTCGAAACGCGTCTTTCTTTCAAAAGGAACTGTCAAACAACTCCTGTGGGTGGAGCGGGGAGATATGCAGAAGGCAGGCAGAATCCGCTTCACCGGGCAGTCGTTAAGGGAGAGTCTTGAATTTCTGGAAACCTTTGTTCCGTATCATCTGGGAAAGACGCCGAGGAGTCTGGGTTTTCTGCGTCAGATACGCCAGACCGTTTTCGCTGCCGGAATTTCGAGGTGACTATGTCTGCACGTGAGCGTATTGCTCAGGCTGTCGAACGCTGGTTTCTGACAGAACCCCTGCTGTTTTCAGTCTGGACTACGCACAATCTTGTTGCCGAACCGAATATTCGGACCATAAGGTCAGGCCGCGGCAGGATCGAATATAATCCTGATTTCATCAATGCGCTTGACCGGCGCCGCTTAGATATGGTACTGCGCTGTGAAGCCTTACGAATTGTCCTGAAACATCCCTACACCCGGCGCAAAGAAAACCGTGAGACTGCATATCTTGCCAGCAATATCACGCTTCAGGAATATCTTCAGACCGAACTGCCTCTTCCACGTGCCAGAGATATTTTCGGGGACAGCAGCTTTGACCGCCAATATTTCGAGTTTTACTACTATAAGCTTCAGGAATCAGCGGATCAGGCAATGACAGGGATCAGCCTGCCCTCGGAAGGGCAGGGAAACTCATCGGATTCCGGAATGTCTTCAGCCGGAATGTCTTCAGACGGAGAGAGCGGTGACAATTCCGAGCGGACAGAAGCGGGGGGAGATGCGCCGGACAGACTGCCGGCAGTCTATGCCGACGCGTCGCTCTGCGGCAAAGAGAATACACAGGATTGGGACAGAGATGAATTCCTCCATGACCGGATCAATGAGAAAATCCGCATAGCCCATGAGAGCAATCGCTGGGGGACTATAGCCGGTTATCTTCAGGAGCAGATTATAGCCGCGCTCAGACCGAAATTGGACTATCGGGCTGTATTGAGTCATTTCCGTACTTCGGTTCTCTCGGTCAGCCGTGTGCTGACCCGAATGAAACCGAGCCGGCGTTACGGATTTCTCTATATGGGAAGCCGCCGCGATTTCATTACACGCCTTCTTTTTGCGGTTGACGTGAGCGGTTCTGTAAGCAGTAATGACCTGAAAATAGGCTTTTCAGTCATCAACCGCTTTTTCAAATACGGTATCCGGTCCGTTGATGTTATTCAGTTTGACACGGAAATCAAAAGCAGTCCTGTTTCACTCCGACGTGCAAGCCGGAGAGTCAAAGTCATGGGACGGGGCGGCACGGATTTCGCGCCGGTCATAAACTATATTGACGAACACCGTGAATATGACGGTCTGATCATTTTTACCGACGGCTGCGCTCAGGTTCCTCCGGTTCCTCAAAATAAGAAAACCCGTGTTCTCTGGCTGTTTAACAGCGAAAGCAATTATCAGATGATGTATAAAGCATTGTGTCCCATCGGAAGGTCAGCCTTTCTCAAAGAGGATTGACTGTCTTGTTTATGATTCGGAGAGGAGGAGTCCGGCACGGGAAGCCGGGGCTTCCCCGGCAGGTGCGTTCCCAAGCCGGGGCTTGGGAACGAGAAAACGAGGAACGAGAAAAGCAGGGCGTTTTACTGTAAAACGGCTTTGCAAGCTGTTTTGTATCTGTTTCGGCAAAACAATTGTCCGGCAGTGTGACAACTGACCATCATAATGACTCATACCTCTCAGACAGATACCGTTATCTATCCGGTGATTCTGCCGGTTCCGCCTGATAAGAGACTGCTCTCAGGCAGAAAGCAGGCTGAATATCTCAGCCGCTATGCGCGGTGCGCCCTGAAACTTTCTGCTGAAAAGAGACAGATTCGGACAGACATCGGCAATCTGCCGAAAGACGCAGCCGGCACGCCCCTGCCTGTTGACGGTGTTTACTGGTCTGTCACACATAAACCCGAATATGTGGGCGGCGTGGTATCCTGTGAAAGAACCGGTCTTGATATTGAGAAAATCCGCCCGGTATCCGAAGGTCTTTTCCGGAAAATCTCGGATGAACATGAGGCAAATCTGACAGATGATGACCGGCTCAGGGTTTTTTTCCGATACTGGACCTCGAAAGAAGCAGTCCTCAAAGCTGCCGGAACAGGGCTGAAAGCCCTTTCCTGCTGCAAAATCATGCAGATCACGGATGACCGTCACCTCATTATATGTTTCGAAAACCGGGAATGGCTCATCGAACATTTCCGGTTTGACGGACATATCGCATCGGTGGTCAAAAATGCGGGTGAAGTGAAATGGTCATGGCAGTAAAATCGTCCCCGCTTATTCATCGTTGCAAAAGATTCAGTCTGAAATAGAACCCTTTAAGCCTCATCAATTCCTCATGAGTTCCGGATTCGATGATCTGACCTTTGTGCAGCACCATGATAGTGTCGGCATTTCTGGCTGTTGACAGCCGGTGCGCCACAATAAGCGAGGTTCTGTTCTTCATGAGATTTGCCAGCGCGTCCTGAATGCCGGCTTCTGTTTCCGAGTCAATATAGGACGTGGCTTCATCTAAGATAATCAGTTCCGGGTTCCGGGCAAATGCTCTGGCAATGGAGATCAACTGACGTTCACCGCTTGAAATCGAGGCTCCGCCTTCGGAGAGTTCTGTATCTGCGCCTTTTGCCAGTCTGTCAATAAAGCCTTTGCAATTGGATAATTCCAATATATGCTCAATCTCTTCGGGAGAAAAACTGCCGTTTCCCTGAAAGATATTTTCCCGGATGGTTCCTGAAAACAGAAAAGGGTCCTGCGTGACTAATGCCATCTTTGCCCTTACTGCCGAAATATCCAATTCTTTTATATCGTTACCGTTGATCCTGACCTGACCGGCGACCGGGTCGCAGAAGCGGATAATCAGATTGATGAGAGAAGTCTTTCCCGAACCGGTCGGGCCCACAATCGCAACCGTATCTCCGGCACTGATTTTAAATGAAACCTCTTTCAGCACCGGTTCATCCGGAAGATAAGAGAAAAGTACCTTATCCAATTCTATTTCCGAAAGCTCGGAAATAGAATTGGACTGAGTTTTGAAATGTGAAGCAACAGGCAATTTTTCGCTGCTGTCTAAAATTAGCAGTATTCTTTCAGCGGAAGCCATCGCGTTCTGCATGAGATTATATCTCTGGGCAATGTCCTGAATTGGGCTGAAAAACATCTTCATGTAGGCAATAAATGCAACTAATTCGCCGATACTGATGGTTCCGGACAGGACTTTGCCTCCCCCGTAAAAGATCACCAGTGCGACTGCAAAACTGTCCAAAAATCCGGTAAAGCGCAGAAAAGCGGCGAGAATATGCACGTGCTGAATACCTGCGACATAATATTCATGGTTCAGCACTTCAAAGTCACAATAATTATTTTGTTCCTGTCTGAAAAGCTGAAGAATCTTTATTCCGCTGATAGTCTCGGAAAAGCGGCTGGTGATCTCTGCGATCTTGAGTCTCAGGGTTCTGAATACTTCCCGGTTTCTGCCCGCAAAAAAGAGAGAGGCACAGAAAATAAAGGGAATGACGGCAAATGAGACAAAAGCCAGTTCCGTGTTGATACCGAGAATAACCACGGTGACACCGATTATCAGGAGCAGGTCTTTGAAGATAAATACGATCATGGATGAGAAGATTTCATTCATATTCTGCACATCATTTGTAACTCGTGTCACTAATCTGCCAACGGAGTTATGCGTAAAAAAAGAAACTGCAAGCCCCTGTATATGTGAGAACAGTTGAAGTCTGAGATCGTGCATGACTTTCTGCGCCGTGTATTCCATAATCATGACTTGCAGGAAATTGAAACCGAAACTGATAAAAATCACAGCAATAAAGAGCATCGCTGCTATGCCCAGACCGGCAATGTCTTTCCTGCGTAAGACTATAATATCTTTTTTCTCTATTTTCCGCAGATCATCGAAGCGGATGACTGCCGAATCGCCTTGTATGGTAAATAACGCTTTATATTTATTAACAATAGTATCTGTAATGTCACTCCGCCGAACCGTCAGATGCCTCACCCTGGAACCTTTACTTTCATCTGACCGGCCGCTCGGGACAATGTAACGGTCTATGGCGGTTTTGGTTATGTAGGGAATGGAAAGATCAATCAGCGATATTAGTATCACCAGCAGAATTGCTCCTGAAATAACGCCTTTATAGGGTCTGACAAAGGGCCAAAGCCGTTTCAGTATGGTGATATCGTAAGGCTTGCCGAGTTCTTCTTCTTCAAAATATCCGAATCGTTTAGAACGCATTCAGTTCCTCTTCTATTTTCTGGATATGAAATGTCCTGGCATAATAGGTGTCGTCCTGCATCAGTTCTGCCGGAGACCCGTATTCTGTGATGCGCCCCTGTTTCAGGGTGATGATCTGATCCGCGAATTCTACCGCGGAAATCCGGTGTGAGACAATCACGACAGTCCTTGTCCGGGCAATATCCCGTATAGTATGGATAATGCTGTTTCCGGTTTCGGCATCCACCTGACTGACAGGATCATCCAAAAGCAGAACCGGCGAGTTCCGCATCAGGGCCCGCGCAAGAGCAATGCGCTGTTTCTGCCCCCCGGAAAGAATCACTCCTTTTTCTCCCACAACGGTTTCAAAGCCATCCGGAAAAGACTTTACCGTATCATAGAGATTTGCTGATTCGGCTGCTTTTATAAGCTCGGAATCATTGCTTCTGTCTTTGGAAAAAGTGATGTTTTCCCGGATAGTTCCGGCAAACAGAAAGGGTTCCTGAGGCATAAAAGAAATCAGGGAACGGAGATCATGAAGCCGCAGTTCACGGATATCTCTGCCGCCTATGAGAATACGCCCCTGAGAGACATCGTAAAATCGGGGAATCAGACCCAGCAGTGTTGTCTTGCCCGCGCCCGGAGGACCGATAATACCGAGAGTCATTCCCGGTTCAACTTTTATGCTGATTTCCGACAGCGCAGGTATTGCAGAGATTTGGGAATCCCCGCCGCTCTTATCGGATGGATAAAAAAATGAGACATTTTCAAAAACAATATGCTCTTTGAGCGTGTGAACCGGGCAGGCATCGGGTCTGTCTGCGATTTCAGGACAGGTTTCCATGATCGCATGGATTCTGTCCAAAGAGGCTTTTCCCCGCTGAATAGTATTAGTAACGCTCCCGATAGAAGTCATGGGCCATGTGAGCAGTCCGAGATAACTGCTGAATGCCACAAACTCTCCGGGCGTGATCTCCGAAACTACGGTCTGAGTGCCGCCGAAATAAAGAATCGTTGCAAGGCTCAGATTGGAGAGAAAGGTTATCATGGGAGAAAAAGAACCGGAAATTCTCGCGAGTTTCAGGTTTTCGGACACATAGTCCTGAGATGCAGTTGTGAACGCCGCCAAAGAATCAGGCTCACGGTTATAAGCTTTGATGATGCGGATGCCTGCAAACCGCTCTCTGACAATCTCCGTGAGATTTGAAAAAGACGCCTGAACTTGGCCGGAAATATTATGTATTTTTCTCCCGAAAAATCGTGAGACAAGCACAATCAGGGGCATGGGAATCAGGGCATACAGAGTCAGGCGCACATTGATAAATGCCATGAACGCAATAGCCGCGGTTCCGAGAAATACCGTGTCAATAATCATAACTATGCCTATGCCGGTTGCCAGCCGTATCTGCTGCATATCATTAGTTGCATGTGCCATCAGGTCTCCGGTTTTCATCTTCCCGAAATAAGATGCCGAAAGAGTCTGTATATGTCCGAAAAACTGATTGCGAAGTCCTTCCTCCACCCTTCGGGACATGCCGATGAAACAGCAGAGCCATCCGTGCCGGAAAATACCGATCATCAGCGCAATACCGGTGATGTAAAGTGCATACACAGACAGTCCCTTCAAGTCTGTATTGAAGCCGGTGAGATCGTCAATCACCTGTCTGATGATTCTCGGAAGAAAGAGTTGCAGCAGGTCCACACCGATCAGGCAGATAAATCCCGCCGCGATGTAAACACGGTTTTCAGCAAGATAGGGTTTGAGCAGATTTGCAGATTTCATAGTTTTCGGTAGATCCTGATTACTTGACTTTTCGGCAATATCCTGTTAATCCGAATACAGTCTGATAAAAAACAGAAAGCGGTTCAGATTCAATCTGCCGGATATATAAAACAGATTTCCGAAAAAGTCAAAGATATATTTTTTTCCTCGTTCCCAAGCCCC
>DYRK01000094.1:0-1966 GCA_020718785.1 Desulfatirhabdium butyrativorans
TTTATTTTTTCTCGTTCCCAAGCCCCGGCTTGGGAACGCACCTGCCGGGGAAGCCCCGGCTTCCCGTGACGGGAGACGGCCCGAAGCCGGGGCTTCGGGCGCAGATGCGTTCCCAAGCCGGGGCTTGGGAACGAGGAAACGATTTGTGTCTGTTTTAAGTTTTCGGCGTTTTACTGTAAAACAGCTTTCCAAGCTGTTTTATGTTCAGGGGTTCATAGGAGAACAGAAAATGAGCAATGACGAGAAAACAGGATATTCCGTGCTGATTGTGGACGATATGCCCATCAATCTTCAGATTCTATCCGATTTTCTGAAATCCGAATATCATATCAAAATCGCTGTCACCGGGATGAAAGCCATTGAACTGGCGATGTCGGCAACACCTCCGGACCTGATTCTTTTGGATATCGTGATGCCGGAAATGGACGGATTCGAAATCTGCCGGCGTCTGAAAGCCAATGAGAATACTAAAGAAATTCCGGTGATTTTCATCACGGTGTTAGCCAGTGTCGAAGACAAGGTGAAAGGCTTTGCCGTAGGCGGCGCGGATTATGTGACCAAACCTTTCCGGCGGGAAGAAGTCCTGTCACGGGTCAGAACCCATCTGAAAATCCAGCAGCAGAACCGGCTCCTGCAGCAGCAGTCTCTGGCTCTGAAACTTGCCGGAGAATTTGCCGAAAAAGCAAACAGAGCCAAAAGCGAATTTCTCGCCAAAATGAGTCATGAAATCCGGACGCCCATGAACGCCATTCTGGGATTCAGCGAGATTCTCCTGAACCGGATTCAGGTCCCGGATCACAGAAAATGGCTGACTAATATCCGAACTTCCGGAAAAGCTCTTCTGTCTCTGATTGACGATATTCTCGATCTCTCGAAAATCGAGGCAGGCAAAATGGACATAAGACCGGAACCCACTGATATCAGGACGCTGTTATATGAGATAGAGACAGTTTTTCTGCATAAAATTCAGAAAAAAAACATCGCTTTTTACACGGAGACCGCCGAGACCGTTCCCCGGAAACTGCTTCTCGACGAACTGAGAATCCGGCAGATTCTGATAAATCTGGCAGGCAATGCCGTGAAATTCACGCATCAGGGATATGTGAAACTTTCGGCCGGGATTGAGGAGGCAGGGAACAGGTTACAGGAGACGGGTTGCAGGTTGCAGGGGACAGGTTACAGGTTACAGGAGGCAGGTTACAGGGAGACCTGCGACCTGCGACCTGCGACCTGCAACCCTGCGACCTGCACCCTCTTCTTCGAGGTCGCGGATACCGGCATCGGAATTCCCGAAGATCAGTTGGAACTGATTTTTGAAAAATTCCATCAGCAGGAGGGACAGTCCGCAGCACAGTATGGCGGAACCGGTCTCGGATTAGCCATATCGGAAAAACTGGCAGAACTGATGAACGGAAAGATATCGGTTGAAAGCGAAGCCGGAAAGGGAAGCACATTCCGGGTTGTGCTTTGCAATGTCGCGGTTGCCGCGGAATCAGACTCTGCCGAAGGCTGTAAGGAATCAGATGAGACATCTGCCGAATTCGAACCCGCAACCCTTCTGATTGCAGATGATGTGCTTTCTGCCAGAGAACTTATAAAGGCATATCTGGAAGATAGCCCTTTTTCTCTCATTGAGGCCGAGAACGGAGATGAAGTCCTGAAAATACTCTCGACGCAGAAACCCGATCTGATCCTCATGGACCTCAGAATGCCGGGCAGACGCGGGGATGAAGTGACAGCGTTTATCAAAAAACATGAGACATTGAAGCAGATACCCGTGATAGCGGTGACAGCGTCTGTAATGAAAGATACCGAAGAAAAATTGAAAAATCTTTTTGACGGATATATAAGAAAACCGCTGGGCAGGACCGAACTGTTTTCCGAAATGAAGAAATTTCTGCCTTACAGAATTCGGACAGAGGCAAAAGACACTCGTTCCCAAGCTGGGGCTTGGGAACGAGAAGAA
>DYRK01000094.1:2066-14128 GCA_020718785.1 Desulfatirhabdium butyrativorans
GCTTGGGAACGCACTGAAGCCCCTGCTTTCTCTCGTACCCAAGCCCCTGCTTGGGAACGCACTGAAATGACTGCCCGGTTTTCCGAACTCATACAGATCATGGAAAATGAATTTATTCCGGAATGGAGAGACATCAGAGACACGCTTATTTTCGATGATGTCGAAGAATTTGCCTCTCAGGTGAACCGTCAGGGATTGAAATTCGCCTGCGAAATCCTTACGGATTGGAGCGGAACCGTGCTTCGTCAGTTGCAGGCTATGGAACTGGAAAACCTGTCTTCGGTGTTCGGAACTTTTCCGGAACTCATAAAACAGATCAGACAGAGTGAGAAGTGAGAAATGAGAACGGAAAAATTAATACAAATACATCAGCAGCACACCGGTTGCTGTTCCCGCTATATAAAGAATTTTTCCTGCACGGAGAATCTGCTTTGTTTTCAGAGCATTCCCCTGTTTCTGAAACAGAAAAAGCAGCAGCGATACTAAAGCAGACATCAGAACCAATCCGTAAAGCGTGAAAAAAGCGTAATCCGTGAGGATCATATAGCCTGCCGATACCTCTGCCCGCAGTTTCTGATGGCAGAAGAGTGTTATCATCAATACCGCGATAATAACCGTTATGCGAAGGTTCTGCTGTTCCGGAGGCATAAAATAAATCAGGCAGAGATTAATCAGCAGAACTATCAGCGGCAGAAAGGTTCCGACAGCCGTGCAGATGCCCTGTCTTTCGATATGAATTTCGGCATTGAACTGAGAATAAGGGGTGAAACTGTCGGAACCGAGAAACTGCGCTGAAGTGTCGCTGAAAATATCCTGCCGATACTCTGTGCCGTTTATCTTCCAGCCGCTTTGCGGGTTCAGCGATACTTCTCCCCTTTCATCATCTGTGAGAGATGCCTGAGAAGACATATCCGGAACATAAATCAGATGTTTCCTCTCCAGTCCTGCATGACGGAATCGGATATACAGGGTCTGACGATCAAAAGGAAAGCGATGAAAATCAGAGCTGCTTCTGAAATCGGCTTTTACATGATATGTCCGGATACTTATCCCGTCTGCTGTTGTTCTGCTCGTGGCAGGATAGCCGAGTGAGATCGGGTGAGCTTCATTCGCAAAGCGGATATCGCTCATGTCATCAAACTCGTCCTTATATCGGAACCAGACATAGAAATCTGCGGCAAAGCCTGACTGACCGATATTCAGATTGCTGATTTCATTCACCTTTATACCTGTGTAAACCATAGAGGTTTTATGCAGAACCCTGCCTTCGATCTGTATGAGATATTCCGATGTCTCTTTCTGCCCGGGATCAGATGCCTGATACTGAAAAAATGCCGGAACAAACCGTTGATTTTTATACATGCCCACAGACAGACCGGTGCCGGTATCATCTCTGTTTTTATCAAAATAAATAGTTCCGCAAACCCCTTTGACTGCCATTTCCGGATTATTGATGCTTTCCAATGCTGCCCGGACCTCTTTCCGGTTGTTCTGTACGGGACCTCCGATTCTGATATCGCTTTTTTTAATTGCCTCCGCAACGACTTTCGCTGCATCATAATAGCGGGCCGCAACCCATGAAGGCTCCTTGCCGTATTTTTTCACAAAATCATCGCGGAAACGATAGGCTTCCTCATCGGCAGTATCTAAGAGAAAAGGAGAAACCGCATGAATATCATCCGAATAATATCCGGGGATTGCCTGTTCCAGCGGATAGGTTTTGAGCTTTCGGATAAGAAAGTCTGTGGTAAAGGAACTCGAACCCATTATAATATATTTTGCGCCCGGATATTTTACGGCTGAGATAATTTTGACTCCTTCATCTGCACGGACTGCCAGAAAAATCAGCCCCGGATCATCCATGGCTCTCAATTCGCCGGTAATCTTCGACAGGTCTTTGTTCACATCTTCTTTTTCCGAATTCACCGCCCATTTTTTTTTGATCTCCATCCCCAGATCACGGGCTGCTGTTTCAAAATTTTCGGCAAAAACAGTTCCCCATTCGTCTGTCTCATATACAATAGCCGCAGATGTTTTTTTCAATACGTTGTAAGCGTAATGGGCAATAAATTTTCCCTGAAAACCGTTATCGGACAATAAGCGGAAATACCACTCATTTTCCTGTGTGATCCGCTTTGCATCGGCAGACGCGGTGAGTGCAGGCACGCCGTTTTTTTTGTAAATTTTGCCTGCTGCAATAGATGCCGGACTGGAGCCGTGCCCGAGAACAAGGAGGATTCTGCTGTCTTCTGCAATTTCAGAAGCCGCTTCCATAGCCTCTTTTTCCTGATTTTTATCATTGAAAAGGAGGATGTTTATTTTTTTGCCGGCAATGCCGCCCCCGGCATTCACCTTGTCTATATAGAGTTGAACGCCTTCTGCCATTGACTTTCCGAAAGATTCCTCGGAACCGCTCCCACCTGCCGGACCGGCCACGGCAATATAAAGATTTTCATCTTCCGAAGAATAAAATTTCAGGACTGAAGAAATAAGCAAAGCCGTTGAGATAACAGACAATATGACTGTAAGCAATATTTTTTTCATAATCGGCAAGAGCAGCAGAAGATCATTATAGTAAAGTAGTAAAGCGGGTTTGAAACCCGCTTTCTCTTGTTCCCAAGCCCCAGCTTGGGAACAAGAGGACGTTCCCAAGCTGGGGCTTGGGAACGAGGGAAAAGAGCAGCAAAAAATCATCACGGTAAAGCGGGTTTGAAACCCGCTTTACAATCTGACCTATTGATTTAAGCGATAAACATCATCATCAGAGCGGCAGCCAGAACAAGGCATGGATACATTATTTTTTCTGCAAGGACAATCTGTTTCTGCTTTTCCGTTTTTCCCTGACGATCAAACGCAAAGAGCAGCCCGGTAAGTAAAAGCGATAATGCAATCAGCAAATACTCTGTGAAAAAGGCATACCCTACAACTGTTATGTATTCCGACTTCAGCCCTGCCGCCAGTTCCCGATGGAAAAAGACGGTTGCCATGAGTATGGCTGTCAGGGACAAGGCTCTGATATTATATTGTTTATGCCGTATAAAACAGACCGCATACAAGCCCGTCATAATCAGCGCAATCGGAAAAATGGCTTTTACTTCCCGAAAATTCTGCCTGTCAATAAGTATCTCCGTGTTAAAGCGGGAATAATTGACAGTCTGCCGGGATTTCAAGGCATCCGGAATACTTGAACTGTATGTGATAATGTCCTGATAAGAAAGCGCCCGGGTCACTTTCCACCGCTCACCCGATTCCAATTTTATTTTACCGCTGTGTTTCCTGCGGACTGTCTCCGGTTCTCCCCATACGTCGCTCACATAAATCAGTTCCTCACGGGTCAGGCGTTCATGGCAGAAGCGGATACAGACTGTCTGGCAATCGAAAGGATACATGCGGAAATCTGTATCAATCCTGAAATCAGTTCTTACCTTGTATAAACGGAGTCTTATTCCATCCTCGGACACATCTGAAATCGGAGAATCAAGCTGTACCGGCATAACCGAATTGACAAATCGGATGTCAGCGATATTCAAATCGCCTTTGTAACGGAACCAGAGATAAAAATCCGCTGTACAGGTTCCTTTTTTAAGATTCAGATTAGAGATTTCATTCACAGCGATACCGGTATAAACCACATCGGTTTTGTTCAGAAGCAGATTTCCGATCCGTATGGACCTTCCTTCCAATATTCCTTCCAGAATATCTTTTTTCTGTTCGGATTCGGCTCCGGCCTCATACATGGAAAATGCCGGAATAAAGCGATGGTTTTTATAAAAGCCGACTGAGAGCGGTCTGTTGCTGTCTCCGTTTTTGTCAAAATTGATATAGCCTCCCACGCCCTTGATACCGGTTTCGGTATTGCTCATCGCTGCCAGCGAGGACCGTATCTTTTTGCGGTACAGCTGAACCGTTCTGTCATCCTGAATACCCGTTTTTCTGATAGCTTCGACAGCCGCTGTCGCGGCGTCATAATGGGAAGCAGTCAGCCACGGGGGTTCTCCTCCGTATTCTTTTATAAATTCCTTTCGGAAAAAATAGGCTTTTTCATTTGCCGTGTCCATAAGAAAGGGCGATGTAGCGTAAATATTATCCGAATAATATCCGGGTGAGGTTTTTTCCAAGTCATTTTTTTTAAACTCCTCAATAAAGGATTCACTTGTCAATGTGTCTGTCCCGATAATAGAATAGGGCTTGCCTGACTGTTTCAGTGCTATGATAAGTTTTGCAGCTATATCCGGATAAAGTGCCAGAAAAATCACGCCCGGTTCTTCCACTCTGCTCAGGTTATATGCGATTTTTTCCAATTCCTCATCCGCATTTCTGCTTCCCGGATCAAAGCTTTCTTTTCTTTTGATTTCAAGACCTATATCCTGTACCGTGCGTTCAAAAGGTTCGGCAACACTGAGACCGTAAGGATCGTTTTGAAATATGAGACATACCGACTTGCTGCTGAGTGTTCTGCAATAATAAGCGATAAATATGCCCTGAAACGCATTGTGGGGAATGACTCTGAAGTACCATTCATTTTCAAGCGTGACATTAGTTGCCGTAGCCGATGCCGTGATAACAGGAATGCCGTATCGTTTATAAATCTTTCCCGCTGCCAGAGAAGTCGAACTCAAAAAGTGTCCGATTACAAGCAGAATGTCCTTATCCTCTCCGATTTCGGAAGCCACTTTCATCGCAATGTCGGGCCGGTCTTTGTCGTCAAAAAGACGGAGTTTTATTTTTCTGCCGTCAATACCTCCGGCTTTGTTGATCTTGTCTATATATAACTTAATACCGCTGACCGCGGTTCCGACATCTGTCTTGAAGTTGCCGTTTATGCCACCCGCGAAGGCAATATGAATATCCCGTTTTTTCAGTTCGGACAATCTCGGTGACAGAATAAAAAATGCCAGCCCGGTCAGAATCACGCTGATACATACAATGATTATTGTTTTTTTCATGCGGTCTGCCAATAATAAGTGAGAAATGAGAAATAAATAATTCTCACTTCTCACTCTTCACTCCTCAAGATACCAGTTACGGATATGCTGCCCGCCGATTGCCATGTGATACCATCCCTTGACTCTGGGATTTACGAGATAATGGGCTGTATTGAAAAAAATCGGAATGATTGCACATTCTTCTTCACACAGAATCTGATCGGCACGTCTGTAATACTTCTTCCGCTGTTCAGGATCCGTCTCTCTCTGAGCCTTTTCTATCAGTTCGGCAAACTCGGCATTATCCCATTTGCAAAGATTATTCGAACCCCGTGGGTTGAACAGTTCAAGAAAATTATTCGCGTCCGGATAATCAGCGGTGTACGCAAAGCGTATCATTGCCTCTGAAAATTTGCCTGTGGTGGCTTCCGCATAATCTTCCCATTTCTGCGCCTGCGTTCTGATACGGATATTCAGATAATGCTTTAAAAATGTCTGAACCGCCTTGGCAATTTTTTCATGGGTTTCGGATTCATTGTACAATACGGTAATATCGGGAAAACCTTTGCCGTCAGGATAACCGGCTTCTGCCAGCCATTTTCTCGCCTGAACCGGATTGAAACCGGAGCCGCGGGTTTCAGCAGCAGCATCTCCCATAATTTCAGGCGGTACGAAGGTTGCTGCCGGTTCTTCTTCTCCCTTTGTCACCACAGCGATCAGAAGGCTGCGGTTGATAGCGGCACTGATTGCTTTCCGCACCAGAGGATTGTCAGCCGGCGGAACCTTGGTATTGAACACATAGAAATAGATGCCGAACACGGGTTTGCGGAAATATTGTGCGGACATTTCCGAATTGCTCAGTATCGCCGGCAGCTGATCCGGAGGAAGCCTCAGATACCAGTCTCCCATAATATCAAGCTGATCTGCCTTGTACATGGACAGACCCATTGAACTGTCCGGGATGGTGTAGTAACGGACCTCCGGGATAAAAACATGCCCGGCATCGTAATAATTCGGATTTTTACGCAGAATCATCACTAAACCCTTTTCCCATGCTGCCAGCCGGTAAGACCCGTTGGTCCGAATATTTTCAGGCTCTGTCCATCGGTCTCCATAAGCCTCGACAGTCTTTCGCGGCAGGGGGCGGTACATCCATAAGCCCGCAACACTCGGAAAATATGCGGCAGGATATTCGAGATCAAAAGACACGGTGAAATCATCTTCTGCACGGACGCCTATCTCTGAAAGCGGAATTTCTCCCTTATTTGCAGCCTGGGCATTTTTAAGGATATGCAGCATATAGGAATAGGGAGATTTGATTTCGGGGCTGAGATTGCGGCGGACTGCCCATACCGCATCCTGTGCCGTGACCGGTTCGCCGTCTGTCCATTTGGCATCTTTACGCAGGTGAAACGTATAGGTTTTTCCGTCCTCGCTCACGGTCCAGTCTTTGGCAAGTTCGGGAACAGGCATATATGTTTTGGGATCAAAATCGGTCAGGCCGAGAAACAATTGTTCTGCCACTTCTATGGAGGTATTGTCCTGAAGCAGCCCCGGATCAATAATCGTAACAGCCTCCAGCGGTAGTCTCAGAGTGATGTCTTTCAATACCTCGAAAGGACTGATATCGGTTCGGAGTTCCCGTTCCAGAAACTCGAAATTTTCGTTTCTTACTTTTTTGAAAAACAGAGATTTTCCCGTGATATTTCCGTCCAGTAAAAAGGAATAGGAACCGGTGATACCCTCCCATTTTTTGAGAAGACGAAGGGTAGTACTGATATTTATCGGGACACGGGAATTGCTTTTTTCAACAGAATGTGCCAGAAGCCGGACCGCATCATATCCCTGCGCTGCCCATGTATCCGGCTCAACGCCGTAAACCGCTTTGAAATTCTTGACAAACTCCCGCGTGAAGGGACTGGTCAGCTTGGGATCAAAGACAGTAAACAGCACCGTCCCCTCCGCTGATTTTCCTGCGACACTGAAAAGCTCCTGTGAATCGAGGAGTTCGCTTCCGATAATCGGAACCGCACAGCCCATATCCCGCAACTGCTTTATCAGGCGTGCCGCGGAAGGCAGAATGCCTCCCAGAAATATTGCATCGGCTTTTTCTTTTTCTATGATATCCGAAACAAGAAGTTTGAAATCGCCCTCCCATTCCGAATAGGAACGCTCATCAGTGATTTCAATCCCCAGATCGCGGGCATTTCCCTGAAATATTTCAGCAAGCCGTTTCCCGGAGGTTTCCCTGTCATAAATGATAAGCATTTTTTTATATCCGCTGCGACGGGCAAACTCAGCCGCAGCTTTTGCCGAATCTGCCTGATTCGGGATATTTCTGAAAGTAAAGGTGTTTCCTTCCCGTATAAGGTCCTGCTCGGTTGCTCCCGGCGAAATAAAGACCATGCCGTTTTCTTCATAGGTGACTGATGCCCCGATAGCAACCGCGGAATAGCGATGTCCTATCACCGCGATCACATCGGTATTTTTCGCCAGTTCGGCCGCTATGTCGCGTCCCAGGGCGATAGAACGCCGGTCATCATAAAATAAGGGACGAACCGTTCTTCCCAGAACACCGCCTGTTTTATTCAGTTCTTCTACAGCCAATTTCACGCCCTGGACAAAAAAAGTGGGCGGAACCGAGGAGTCAACTATTCCGATAACCATGTCGCCTTTATTTTCAGCTGCTTTTTCAGCACGTTCTTTATAAGATGCACTATAGGAACCGCATGAAAAAATCATCAGAAGCGCAAGTATCAGAAAAAAATGCTCCGGATTGACAGCTTTCCGTATCCGGCAGAAATAATTTGATTTTATTATCATAAGAGCATATTATTCCGACCGCGGTTCCGGCGTCATTCCTGATGGCTCTGATATGACTGTTTTTTCTGAAGGAGACACGGCTGATTTTCCGGTATCTCCCAAGCTATCCGGCAGCGGCTCCTTTGTATCAGATGTATCAGAAGGAGACGACGGCTTGTCTGACAAAGGCTGATCTGCGGACGGAAGCAGGTCCGTCTGCGCCATAGGAATACTTCCGATAAGCGGCAGTCCGTTTTTGCCGGCTCCGATGACCACCACCTTTGAGTTTGCCGACTTTGAAAGCTCCAGCGTGGCACGGATTCCAAGCCATTGCAGGATATCTTGTTTCGGAATAGCCTCTGAAATTATTTTCATCTGATCCCGGATTCCCTGTCCCTCGGTACGCTTTCTGTCAGCCTCTATTTTTTCTTTTTCCGCGATAAACTGATGAGCCTCGATCATCTGTTTCTGCTCAATTTTATAACGGATTGCGCCGGCAACACTCTCCGGCAGTTCGATCCGTTTGATAAGCACTCCGTCCACATCAATATAGCGCTGGGCAACCCGCTCGATTGCCAGATTGATCGCCTCGATAATTACGGCTCTGCCTGTAGTATAAATCTGTTCCGCCTCCATAGTCCCGATCACTTCACGCAGCACAGACTCCACTTCCGGAATGATCACTTTGTTCGGATAATCGGGTCCGATTTTTTTGTGCAGAAGCCCCAGCAGCTTGTATTTAGGCGCATAGCGGATGGACAGATAGAGATGAACCTGCAATCCGTTTTTTGTCAGCACATCTATTTCCGGCGATATCTGCTGAATTCTGACATTGTAGATATAGAATTTATCCCAGGGAAAAATAGCGTGCATTCCTTCGGGATAAACATAATCCACCCGTGTTCCTCCCTGGAAACGGCTCCAGGTCACTCCGGCTTCGCCCGGCAGAACCGTATGAAGGATATTGTGGGTCAGGTATCCGAGCAGAATCAGGAAACTGAGAAGGAAAACCGTGACCGGAACGATCTGCCTTTTCAAGGCGGACCTGAGCCTTTGAAAAAAAGCTTTCATATTCTGTTTTCACTTATCCGAATATTTTTTTTCCGATACCAGCACCAGCAGCAGTCCGATGAGCGGCGAAAAAATAAGGGAAGAAAAAAGATAGCCCCAAAATCCCATTTTCCTGTTCCAGCCTGCCACTGCAATCACAAAACTGGACAGAAAATACAGTATCTGGATGCTTACCGGGTAAGAAAATATAAAATTCAGCGGCAATACGGACATCATCGGGCTTCAATCCTCTTGTTGAATTCAACAGACCGTAGAAACGCACATAATTTCAGTAGATCGAAAAGTTTCAATCCGGAGTGCAAAAATAGAGCGAAGCGCTTTTTTGCATCACACATAATTTCAGTAGATCGAAAAGTTTCAATCCGGAGTGTAAAAATAGAGCGAAGCGCTTTTTTGCATAATTTCAGTAGATCGAAAAGTTTCAATCCGGAGTGCAAAAATAGAGAGAAGCGCTTTTTTGCATCGTAACTTTCGGAAATCCGGCCGGTGCAAAAAATCGCTCCGCTCTATTTTTGCACTCCGGAAATTTTCAATCTGCTGAATTTATAACTGTGTTGAGTATAAATCAACAGATTTTTTCCGATCTGCGGATTATCGTTTGACACAAGCCCTGATTTCTGATACAAAATTTTTATCTGACCGGATGAAACAATGTTCTGTCAGATAAAGCATAACACTAAATAAATAAGGAGATTATCCGAATGAAACAGAAAGAAAATTCCCCGAAAAACAAACCCGTGAGCAAACCCGGAATCCGGGTAAGCACCGGGATAAAATCAGGCGGCAAAAGCCGTTAAACAGTGCCGGGTTTCATTTTCCTGACAGAAACCGCCTCGCACATCCGCTTTCACGGATGTGCGATCACGAGCAAAGTATTTGCCCGCCTGATCACACAGGACAGAGCGAGACGAAGATTTTCAGGATCAAGCGCGGCAAAGCTTTCATCTAAAATAATCAGATCGGCCTTTTGAAGAATCGCCCGGGCAATATAAAGCCGGCTGCGTTCCCCGTGAGAGAGCCGCCACCCGCTTTCTCCGACCATCTGCTGAAAACCTGCCGGCATCCGGTCAAGCAGATCGCCCAATCCCAGTTCCCGGCAGACAGTCCCGGCTTCTTCAAGGTCTTTGTCACAGGGCGGCCAATCACGCCCCATCAGCAGATTAAAAGAAAATGTTTCTGTCAGTATATGGTTTTCATGGAACTGGGGAGCAGTCGTCACGCGTTTTCTCCATGCTTCGGGACCGATGGTCTGCCAGTCCGCACCCTGGAGCATCAAAAGACCGGACTCAGGAACATTCAGCCCTGCCATAATGGAAATCAGCGTGGATTTGCCGCCCCCCGAAGGTCCTTCCAGCAGAATACGGTCGCCTTTATGAATTTTGAGACTGCTTTCCCGAAGAATCGGGCGTCCGTGTTCGCGGTATCGGAAAACAATATCTTTAAGCAGCATCAGCGGCATTCCCTGATCCGGCTGATCTGTTTTATTCCCGGATGAATCGGAAAAAAACCGCGGAGGAATTTTTTCCCGGGTACCTGCCCGAAAAAGAGGTCCTGCCTGTTCCCAAGCCATTTTCGCCCCTACGATACCCGTAATTCCCCCTACAATCCCTGACAGTGCATGAGCCGCAAGCATAATCCCTCCGAGGCTGACAGCCAGTTCTGCCTGAGACGCGGAGCCGGTGACAAACGCGAATGCAATACCCGAAAGTCCGGTAATCAGCCATCCGCGGGAAATTACCGATTTCAGCTGTATGCTGATTCCCTCCTGTTCCTCGAGAAGGTTCAGATATCGGTTTAATATCTTATCTTCATCATCGTGCCATCGTTTATGATCTTCCTGAGCCAGACGCGTCCGATGGGCGACCATCCGTTCAACCAGATCATTTGTCATTTCCCGATAGGTTTCAACCATTTCCCGGACATGCCGGTAAAGCAGCCAGAACATAAAAAAGGTAATGAAGCACCAGAATAACAGGGCTATGATATGATACGGTCCTCCGACTCCTTTCCACATAACCGCGGCTGCTATAATAAGATCAATAACAGCAATCCCTGCGGCAAAACTGCTTCCGAGAACCATCGAGTCCAGCGATTCGGATTCCATGACCCGTCCTAAAAACTGACCCGCGCCCTGATGACGGATTTCGTCGGGTTCGAGTTTCAGTGTGCCGTATAACAGCCTTTTTTTGAACAGAACGCCGAATCCTACAGACAAAAATGTACCGGCACGGATGCCGATAAGCTGCAACGGAATTCCTGTAAACATTATCAATGCCCATGCCGACAGCCATACCCATTCGAAATGCCCTTTGAAAATACTCTGTCCGATAATCCACCAGCCGGAAAACATGAGTATCTGCCCGATGATATGCAGTCCGGTCATCACTGCGAGACAGCGCGGCAGCCGGGCATGTAAAACCTGTTTAAAAAAATCGGTGCCGGGTGAGAATCGCAGCAGCCAGCATCCGCGGATTCTTTCAGTGCCGAGATGCTCACTTAAAAACGACTGCCGCGCCTGTTCCCTGCGCTCTTCCGGGACCCCCGCCCGCTCAAGATATTTATCAATCGAGCGATTCAAAGGGGCTTCCAGTTTATGTGTCAGGACATTTCTGACAGTTTTCAGGGGAATCCGGCGGACCGACATATCCGCGGCAATGACGGAAAGCCTGCGGTGTCCGCCTTTGAGAACAGCCAGAAACTGCGGCGGCTCGGATTCCGGGATATGAAACAGAGCGGGACCTGACCGGGCGATCATTTCTTCAATATCCGCGTAAGACGATTCCACAGGTTCGGCTTCGATTCCCAATAATCCGGCAATCTGTCCGATCCGGCGTCCGACCGCGGATTCGTCCGGATTATCCGGGAGATCGGGGAATACCGGTATCTCGGCCGGATATGACAACATCCCTGCTTTCCGGCAGAGGATTTCGACAGCCTCCGCCAGTTCCGAAGCAGGCCGGAAAAGAATTCGGGAATCGTATTGTTCGGTCATGGGGATATCAATGGCTGTTTTTTTGCCAGCGTGAAACGTGAATCCCATTTCACACTTCACGTTATGTGTCAAGAAAATTTCTGATTCTGAGGGATTATTCCCTCGTTCCCATGTTTTACATGGGAACGGCGGCAGTGACGTTTCACGTCAACGGATGCCGGAGCGTCCGGGCTTGCAGGACGGCGTTTTTCCTCGTTCCCAAGCCCCGGCTTTTCCTCGTTCCCAAGCCGGGGCTTGGGAACGAGAAAAACGTCTCCCGTCACGGGAAGCCG